>JAEMTX010000019.1:5615-16770 GCA_016462055.1 Acidimicrobiia bacterium
GATTTCGGGATCGTCGCGTTGCATGAGGCCAAGCGCAAGCGTATTGGCGGTAACGCCGTCGCCGGCGTTCTCCATCGCGATGTGGCGCATAAAGGAAATGCCTGCACCCTTGCCCGCGCCGTAGATCGACACGCCAATGTTCAAACCCTGGGTGCCCGCCCCAGAAGAGATAGTGATGATGCGACCCCAATTCCGCTCGCACATTCCATCAAGCACTGCCTTTACGCAATTGAGCACGCCGTAGAGATTGACGTCGACGTATGGGCCCCATTCATCGCGGGGAAGGTCACGGAATTTCACGGCGCGCATTGACGGCGGTATCCCTGCGTTGTTCACCAGAATGTCGATTGGATCGGCACTCGCGATCGCTGCTTCGGCATCAGCAAAGTTTGCGACGTCGAATGGAAGCGGTCTGGCCATAGGACCGAGTTCGTTGGCCGCGGCGAGAGCGCGATCGGCAACGAGGTCGTTGATGTAGACGGTTGCGCCGGCATCAATGAGTGTGCGGGCAATCCCGAGGCCAACTCCTTGGCCAGAGCCAGTGACGAGGGCGGTCTTTCCAGTGAGATCGAACATGGGCGCATCCTGTCACTGTTCAGACGACAGCGCTGTCCTAAGGCAACCTACGATGCCGCGGTGACTAGTCGCAGCCGCTCCTTTGCCCCGGACTCATCTGAAACCGTGACCCTTCCGAGTGGGCAGATCGCGCACCGTGATCATGTCGCCCAATCTGAAATCATTGCCCGTCGCTTTTATGAGGTCACCAGCGGCGTGTGGTGTTTTGTCGGGAATGGACTTTCCAACCAAACGTTTGTTGAAGGCCCCGAGGGAATCATTGCGATTGATACCGGCGAGTCGATCGAAGAAATGCGCGAGGCCATTGTCGAGTTGCGCAAGGTCACCAGTCGGCTGATTGTGGCTGTTCTCTACACGCACTTTCATTACGTCTGCGGAACCGAAGCGGTGTTTGAAGATGTTGGTGGTCGCGACATTCCCATCTGGGCCCATGAGAAGGTTTCCTATAACCGCGAGCGGGCAGTGTCTGAAATTGCGCCGGCCTATGGGCGGGGACTTGCCGAACAGTTCGCAATGTTCCTGCCCGAGGATGGTCCTGACGGACGCGTAAACGTGGGATTGGGTCACTTCTATCGCAACCCTTCACACTTTCCCTTCACCAGTGTGTTCGTTCTGCCCACGAACACATTTGGAGAAAGTGCATCGCTGGATATCGCGGGGCTCCCGATCGAAGTGACGCATGCCCCGTCAGATTCTGACGACTCTGTCACCTATTGGTTTCCGACCTTGAAGGTCGCAGTCAACAACTTGGTATGGCCAGTTCTCTTCAACGTTTTTGCCATACGCGGTGAGGAATATCGCGATCCACGGATCCTGCTTGACGGAATCGACCACCTTCTGTCGCTCGAGGCGGAACACCTGATTGCTACGCACGGCCCACCAATTTCAGGACGAGAACTCATTAGCGATCGCGTTACCAAATACCGCGACTCGATCCAGTTTCTTTGGGATCAAAGCGTTCGTCTTTCGAACCGGGGAGTGTTGTCGGCCGATATCGGTCTTGAGGTGCAACTCCCGCCCGAAGCCGACGATGACAACCTGACCGCTGAGCGCTATGGCGTTGCCGAACATCATTTCCGTCAGATCCGTACCGGACTTTTCGGCTGGTTCGATGGCGATGAAGCCGATCTCTTCCCGCTGCCAACGGTTGAAAGAGCGCGCCGGCTCATCGAAGGTTTCGGCGGTCCGGCCTCCGTTCGCGAACAGGCTGACGCTGCTCTCGTATCTGATGACATTCGGTGGGCGCTTGAACTTTCGACCTGGCTTGTTCGTAGCGCAGAAGACGATGATGACAGGCGCCGTTTGGCGCGGTGTCTGCGGACTGTTGCGCAGCGCACCTCGGCGGCGAATATTCGAATCTGGTGTCTGACACGAGCACTGTCGCTTGAAGGCTCAATCGATACCAGTCGTTTGTATCGGCACCGCTTCTCTCGAGCACAGGTTCTTGGCTCTTCGCCTGAGCGCTCAGTTCATATCCTCCGAGTGTTGGTCGATCCTGAACTCGCTCAGGGCGTGAATATTCGACTTGGCTGGGACTTCGGAGATGGTGCTTCCACGGGGCTTCATCTTCGTAACTCGATTGCGTGTCCAACCGATGGAACCGATGCTCAGATCATCGTTGAATGTTCTCTTGAGACATGGGCCGATGTCCTAACCAATCGGGTTGCTCTCAGCGATGCGATCGCAAATGGGAACATCGTGATTGTCGGCGAACGCTCATTGGCGATAAACACCCTTGGGATTTTCGACGTCGACGGTCTGCGTTCGTGACCGCTTCGCTACCGCGTCCGACGCCACCTTTCGTTGGTGATGTGCAACGGCTCATCAGCGACTCCACGCCCTCGCGCCTTTCGCCGTCTTCGGCGCCGGAGAGCGCACCGAATGTCTTATTGATCATGCTTGATGATGTCGGCTTCGGAACTTTTGGGACATTCGGTGGCCCTATTCCAACTCCGGGATTGGATGCAATCGCTGAACGTGGTCTTCGTTACAACCAGTTCCACACCACAGCGTTGTGCTCTCCTTCTCGCGCTGCGTTGTTGACGGGGCGCAATCACCACGCAGTGCATATGGGCGGAATTACTGAGATTGCGAATTCATTTCCGGGCTACGACAGTGCGATTCCACCGGAAGCGGCTACGGTGGCGCAGGTATTGCGCATGTCGGGCTACAGCACTTCTTGTTTCGGGAAGTGGCACCTCACGCCATCGTGGGAGCAGAGCCCGTCCGGCCCTTTCGATCGCTGGCCCACGGGAATGGGCTTTGATCGCTTTTACGGGATCCTCGGGGCCGAAGCATCGCAGTACGAGCCGCCGGTGTACGACCAGACCACACCGATCTCTCCGCATATCGGTCGCGATGATTACCACCTCACTGAAGACTTGGCCGATCAAGCGATCACGTGGATGCAACGTCAACACGTTTCAACACCCGGTCGACCGTTCTTCTGTTATTTCTCAACTCCAGCGGTACACGCGCCTCACCAGGTTGCAAAGGAGTGGAGTGACCGCTTTGCGGGCATGTTCGATGAGGGCTGGGACGCGTTACGTCAGCACATCTTTGAACGGCAACTCGAACTCGGGGTGATTCCTGCAGGCACGACACTGACTGGTCGCCCTGAGGAGATTCCGTCATGGGACGACTACCCGGATCGTTACAAGCCGGTTGCGCGCCGGCTCATGGAAGTGTTCGCCGGATTCCTTGCTCATACCGATGCACAGATTCATCGAGTGATTCAGGCCGTTGAGGACATGGGGGAGATGGATAACACGTTGGTGATCTACATCACTGGCGATAACGGCGCATCAGCTGAAGGAACAATCCATGGCGCGTGGAGTGCTCCAAGTTTTCAAAATGGGGTGCCGGAAGATCCGGAATGGTTACTTGATCACATTGATGACTTCGGAACAGATCGTTGCGAGAATCACTTCAATGTGGGTTGGGCGTGGGCTTTAGACGCTCCATTCCAGTGGATGAAGCAGGTTGCGTCGCACTTCGGCGGCACGCGTAATGCAGTGGCGATTTCTTTGCCGAAGCGAATCAGTGACACTGGAGGACTACGCCAACAGTTTCATCATCTGATTGACATTGCGCCGACTATTTATGAGGTCACCGGCGTTGAGCCTCCGGAGACGGTCAATGGAATAGAGCAAATGGAAGTTCACGGTACGTCGATGGTCTATTCATTCGACGATCCCGACGCACCCAGTTCCCGACGCTCGCAATATTTCGAAATTCTAGGCAATCGCGCGATCTACCACGATGGTTGGGTGGCATCTTGTTTCCACGGGCGACTTCCGTGGATCCGATTTGCGGGTTATGACTTCGACGGACCGCAGGAAGTTTGGGAGCTGTACAACGTCGCCACGGATTTTTCGCAGTCAGTTGACCTTGCTGAGGCGATGCCCGAGAAGCTTGTCGAACTCCAACAGGTTTTCGATGAACACGCGCGTCTCTACGGGGTCTACCCGATGCGCGACCCAGGGTCGCCCCGCAATGGGGACTTTGCGGTGCCACATGTTCTTGACGGAGTTTCTTCGATGACCTACACCACCGCACATGTGCGAATGCCGGAGTCATCGGTGATCAGCATCAAGAACTGCTCGTTTGCGATTACCGCCCAAATTGAAGTGCCCGCCGATGGTGCCGTTGGAGTGATTGCGTGTCAGGGAGGAGTCATGGCCGGTTGGTCGCTCTATCTCAACGACAGAGGAGTGCCGGTATTTCATTACAACTGGTACGGGCATGAACATGCAGTAATCACTGGTCGCTCGCCTCTTGGTCCCGGGGAACATGTCGTGCAGCTGGTGTTCGCATACGACGGAGGTTTTGGCGCTGGCGGACAGGCTTCGTTACTCGTTGATGGAACTCGAAGTGCAGAAGGGCGTGTGGAGAAGACTGTCCCACTGGTCTTTTCGATGAGCGGTGAGACGTTCGACGTTGGGACTGACACGGGGTCGCCCGTCGGTGACTACTCGCATGATTTTTCCTGCACCGCATCGATCCGGGCGGTCACGATCGAACGTCTCGACCTTCCGTCTGACGAGGTTCTGGCGATGGTCCGAGATGGAATGTTCCAAGCCGGCCTGCGGGCTCAGTGAGGAATCAACGCAACTAGAGCAGGGTGTTTTGCAAAAGGCGTCTCGTTGCGCAGAGACCGTGCAACCCACTTGAGATTGGGCATTATCGTCGCTGCGTGACCGATATCCCCAATGCGATTTCCTCTATTCCGGGCCGTCTCGGTACGTCCCTCACTCTGGATAACGGTCAATTGGTTGGCCACTTGTCTTCACCGCGAACGATTGCGTCCCGTGGCGCAGCGTCGATGGCGGCGGTTGCGTTCTTGATTGACGTTGTTGGCGGAATGACGATCGATACCGACCCAAATTGTTGGGCGTTCACATCAGATCTTTCGATACGCCTCCCTCTTGCCATTGCGCCGGTATCGATTGAAACGCGAGCGGTGATTCTTCGCAATGGCGGGAGATCTGCAGTTTGCGAAATGCCACTTATGGTCGACGGGGTTGAGTGGGGGAGCAGCCTCATTAGCTTTGCGAAAGTTTCCCGTCGTGATGGCGATCCAGTGAAACCCCCGTTCGATGCGCACGCCGCTGTGACTCGTATGCCATCGGTGCCGCTTGACGAGACGCTTCGTTCAGCGGCAGGTTTCATCTCGCGAGATCGCTCGCAGGGAATAGTTTCTGCGGAGCTGCATACGGAATTACTGAATCCTGCGGGAGCTATGCAGGGAGCAGTAGTCGCCGGATTGATCGAAGCCGCCGCTGAGGATCTCGCTGACGAAATGCTCGGGGGAGACCATCCGTATGTCGTCACAGAGATGGAAGTGCGTTTTCTAGCGCAGAATCGCATTGCCCCAATTGTGAGCTCAGCGCGTTTCGTGGGTCCACCTTCAGAAGGTCTTATTCGAGTGGACCTGTTTGATGACGATGGAAACGGAAGGCGAACAACATCCGGTGTGGTTCGTGTCGCCCCGAGCCCCAGCTAGCGCTGTTCGCCGGGGGTGGTCATGAAGTATCCCTCCGGTATCGTCTGAGCGGTCGAGACGCCGCCTAGGTGCCCGAGAGGATCTCCCCCCGCATGTCGAATGCTCTGTATCGAATTGGTCGCGTCTGTACTCGGCGACGGTGGCGTGTCCTGTTTGCGTGGGTCGCAATCGTCGTTGCGCTTGTCGTCGTTGGCCAAGTTGCGGGCGGACAGTTCGTGGATCGCCTTCAGATTCCAGGGGTTGAATCACAAAAAGCTACGGATCTCCTCCTCGAAACATTTCCGTCCCAAGCGGGCGGATCGATGCAAGTTGTGTTCCACGTTCCGAACGGAACCATTTCCGATGGACCCGCTGCGGCAGCGGTTGCAGCGTCCCTTGACGCCATGGCCACTCTGCCCCACGTTGTGCAACCGGCTCCCGCTCTTGTAAAGCGAGTTTCTAACGATGGCACGACTGTCCTAGCAACTGTTCAATTTGACGATGAAGTTCGCGCGTTGCCTCGATCGGTGTATTACGAGGTCGTTGCTACGACGGAAGTCGCGACAGACGCTGGTGTTCAAGTTGAGTTCGGTGGTCAGTTTCCGCAACTTATGGAACAGCCGAGCCTCGGTGGAACCGAAGGAATCGGCCTACTTGCGGCAATGGTGATTCTGTTGTTCGCCTTCGGATCAGTTATCGCGATGGGCCTCCCGATTGGCACCGCCCTCTTCGGTTTAGGCGCGGGCATTGCAGCGATTACCTGTTTGTCGGCGTTTGTCGAGATGCCGTCAACATCAGAGATGCTTGCGTCGATGATTGGACTTGGGGTTGGCATTGATTACGCCCTCTTCATCATCACCCGACATCGGGCAGGGCTTCACCGCGGCCTCACGGTGGAAGACGCCTCTGGCCGTTCGATCGCTACTGCAGGCCAAGCAGTGCTCATTGCGGGTGGAACTGTTGTTATCGCGATTTGTGGTCTGGCTGTTGCCGGCATTCCGATGATCACGTTCATGGGAATTGGTGCGGCGATCGTGGTGGCCGTGATGGTGACGTCATCACTCACACTCCTTCCGGCGCTCATGGGATTTGCCGGACACAACATCGATCGATTTGGTCTTCCAGGGACAAAGCGTGTCAGCGAAGGTTCGACGACAAACGTTGAGGGTGAATACCAAGGTTGGGCGCGTTGGGCTCAACATGTTTCGCGTCATCCCGTGGTGTATCTATTCGTCGGTCTTGCTTTCATGCTTACGTTGGCTGCGCCGATACTTGATTTGCGGCTCGGTCAGACAGATTCAAGTCAAAGTCCCACATCGTCGACGTTGCGGCGCAGTTATGACCTGCTCGCTGAAGGGTTTGGGCCTGGTTTCAATGGTCCATTTGTGCTCGCTGTCAACCTTGAAGGAGCAACCCTTTCGCCTGAAAAGGTTGTCGAGCAACTGAGTGCTGCGCTCATCGCTGATCCAGATGTAGCCGAAATCGCACGTGCAGCCGTCGGTCCCGATGGCAAAGCGGCAGTCATTCAGGTCATTCCAAAGAGCGCCCCGCAGGACAAGGAGACCAGTGAACTTATTGCTCGGCTTCGGTCTTCGGTTCTCCCGGATGCTGTGGCCGTAACTGGCGGCACGGTCTACGTCGGTGGGCAAACTGCGACATTCATTGATCTCAGTGACCGTGTTGCTGATCGTCTGCCACTTTTCATCGGTTGTGTTGTCGGGCTTTCGTTTCTGTTGCTGATGATTGTCTTTCGCTCAATTCTTGTTCCGTTGAAAGCGGCGATCATGAATCTGCTCTCAATTGGCGCCGCCTATGGCGTCATCGTGGCTGTCTTCCAGTGGGGCTGGGGAGCAGAACTTTTTGGTGTGTATCAATCGTTGCCAATCGTGAGTTTTATTCCGATGTTTATGTTTGCAATCCTCTTCGGGTTGTCGATGGACTATGAGGTCTTCATCCTCAGTCGTATCCGTGAGGAGTACAACCATTCGGGCGATAACACCGAATCGGTCATCGTCGGAATTACAGCAACGGCTCGGGTCATTACGTCGGCGGCACTGATCATGATCTCGGTGTTCATCAGTTTCGTGTTCGGCGGAGAACCGACCATCAAGATGATGGGGCTTGGCCTGGCGACTGCAGTATTCGTTGATGCAACAATCATTCGAATGGTGCTGGTGCCGGCTTCGATGCGTCTCATGGGCAACGCCAACTGGTGGCTTCCAAATTTCCTTGATCGCATCATCCCCAATCTCGACATTGAGGGTGAAAGTCGATTGCCGGAAGCGGAGTACGAAACTTCAGATCACCGCACCGAAGAGTCTGTTTCGAACTAGGCGAGGTTCAAGCTGCCGTATCGACAGTTCCAATTTTACTCTTCGCTCAAGATGTTGTTTTGGTTTAGAGGTCGTAGTCAACGACCACAGGAGCATGATCACTCCAGCGCGTGTCGTACGAGGGCGCTCGATCGACGCGAGCGTTACTTGTCAGCTTTGCGAGTTGAGGGTTGACGATCTGGTAGTCGATCCGCCAGCCAGCGTCG
Source organism: Acidimicrobiia bacterium (assembly GCA_016462055.1). Taxonomy (GTDB): domain Bacteria; phylum Actinomycetota; class Acidimicrobiia; order Acidimicrobiales; family Acidimicrobilacustridaceae; genus Acidimicrobilacustris. Next base: position 13,715 of record JAEMTX010000019.1, read on the forward strand.
TTATCGAAAGCTTTACCGCGGTAGGACCACCACGAATAGGGGCCGGCAACATCGGGATAGGAGGATCGAACCACATCGACCCAACCGAGTTCATCGAACCAAGTGTCGAAGAACGCCTGTTCCTCGGGTAGGAAACCGGCGCAACCGATGTTGCCCTTCCAGTTTTTGAGGTCGGCTTCACGGTGGGCGACATTGAGATCGCCAGTAAAGACAACGTGACGGCCATCGGCGCGAAGTTCGGTGAGCCGCTCGGTGGCCGCGTCGAACCAGGCCAGCTTCTCTTTCATCTTTATCGGAGATGTTTCGTCGCCCGTGTGGGCATATGCCGAGATCACCGTGAATGCTTTGCGCTTCCCGGTTTTGATGTCGGCTTCGATCCATCGGCCTTTGTCGGCGAAGGAAACGGAATGTTCGCCGCTGCGGGAATCGGTGATCGGAAGTCGGCTGGCCACAGCAACACCGGCTCGGCCTTTGACCGAGCATTCCGCGTGCACGATGTTCCAGCCCTCTCCCATCAGGTCGGCGACGAGCTCATCGGGTGCCCGAACTTCTTGGAGAGTGACGACATCGGGTTGGCTCTCGGCCAGCCAGTCATGCATGCCCTTGCGGGTGGCGGCTCGGAGGCCATTGACGTTGACAGTTGCGATTCTCAGCACCCGCCGATCGTGTCACGTTCTGAGTTCGGACTGGTGCGTCCCGGTCGCTAGTCTCATGGCATGACTTCACGTGGAATCAAGGTGTTCGTCGCAGCCCTGGCCCTGAGTGCTGCTGTTGTGGCTGGCTGCTCCGGTTCGAAGAAGCATCAGACCCCGGTTACTGGCTCAATTCCGCCGGTAACGATGGCAACGACGACCACAACTGTTGGATCGGGTTCAACCACCACGGTGATGGGCACGATGTCAGGTATGTCGGGTTACTGACCACCGCGGCAAAGTACGTCGTCGGCTGGGGCTTCCCAGTCTCCCTAACTGAATGTGGCGTCGGTCACGCCGATGAGGAAGAGTGTCGCCATGGCGACAGACCGCAATCCTCACGCTGGCATTCCGTTTCTCGATGACGATGCGGCCATCGTCGCTGCGCTTGAAGAGGTTTGTATCCCGGCGTTGATGTGCTCGTTGGTGCATATGACCGGCGATCCCTCTTGGATCCGAGGAGACACGCGTCCTCTTTTCGCGATGCTGAATAACTATGAGAGCGGATTGACGGTCGAGGAACAGGCCGAGGTTCGCAAACTCGCAGTTCCTGTCATTGCGCAGTGGCGTGATGCGGGTTGCCCTGAACCAGTGGTTCCTTCGCTAAAACTCGTGAAAGAACTCATGGATTTCATGGCTGCTGCGCCAGTGGATCCCGCTGTCGTCGAAATGTTTGCTGATGATCTTCATTTTGATGGCGCCGATAGCGGCGCGATCACGTGGAAAGACGAAGTCCCGTCCGATGTCCGCGACGCGTTCCATGTCGTCGTGATTGGGTGTGGCGAGTCGGGACTGTTGACGGGGATTCGTCTTGATCAGGCCGGCATTCCCTACACAATTATCGAGAAGACCGATGGCCCCGGTGGCACTTGGCGCGATAACCGTTACCCAGGTGCGCGCGTCGATATCGGCAGTCACTTCTACTGTTACTCCTTTGAGCCATCAGATCATTGGAGCGAGTACTTCTGTCGGCAGCCGGAACTTCGCGGCTACTTCGAACGCGTCATGCGTAAGTACAACGTCGATGAAAAGTGTCGATTCAATACCGAAGTGGTCAAAGCGGTGTGGAACGAGGAATCGTCAACATGGTCAGTTGAGGTTCGCACTCCCGATGGCGCCACCGACGTCATCATCGCAAACGTGATCGTGAGTGGAACCGGTGCCTTAAATGCCCCTCGAATGCCCGACATTCCTGGCATGGAAGATTTTAAGGGGCCGTCGTTCCACTCGGCGCGTTGGCCGGAGGATCTTGATCTTGCCGGAAAACGAGTTGCTCAGGTTGGTGCGGGAGCAAGTGGTTTCCAAATCGCTCCCACCATCGCCGATGAGGTTGAGCATCTCGATATTTTCCAACGCACTGCGCAATGGATGTTCCCGAATATGAACTATCACCGCGAGGTTCCCTCGGGCGATGCGTGGGCGATGCGTCATCTTCCGTTTTACGCACGATGGTTCCGATTCTTGATGTTCTATCCAGCATCCGGTCTCAGCATCGAGGGATCACGAGTCGATCCAACCTGGCATGACCCTGAAGGCAGATCGATAAGCCAGGCGAGTTTTGAGCGGCGCAGCATTTTTGAAGGATGGATCACAAGTCATCTTGAAGGTCACCCTGATCTGATCGAAAAATCCATGCCGCATTACCCGCCTTCTGCCAAGCGCATGCTGCAGGACAATGGGTCGTGGCTGAAATGCTTGGTGAAGCCGAATGTGGAACTCATTCGCATTGGCATTGAACGTGTGACCGCCGAGGGAGTTGTCACCGAAGACGGTGAAGTTCATCAGGCCGACGTCATCATTTATGCGACCGGGTTTCGTCACAACGATTACTTGTTCCCCATGACGATTATCGGTCGAGATGGAATTGCGCTTCGCGAACAGTTTGGCGAAGAGCCCACTGCCTATCTCGGAATCTCAATTCCGAACTTCCCGAATCTCTTCTGTCTCTACGGTCCCGGAACAAATCTGGCCCATGGCGCAAGCTTGATTTTCCAATCGGAATGTCAGGTGAATTACGTGATGAGCGCGATTCACGAACTACTGACCACTGGCAAACGGGCCATGGAGCCAAAGGTTGAAGTTCATGACAAGTACGTCGCCACGTACGAATCAGAAATTAGTCAGATGGTGTGGGCTCATGAAACGGTGAAGTTCTCCCATTTTAAGAACAAAGACGGCAAGATCTACACCCTCTCGCCATGGCCAATTCCCGACTATTGGGCGTGGACCCGCGGCGTTAACTCCGACGAGTACGACTTTGTCTGATTCGAAGCTTTCTTTCGGCTCGACGAACGAGTCGCTCTTTCTCCGAGGTCCACGGCTTCGGCGTCGTGAACTCGGAACGATCTTGCGAGTAGGCCGCCA
>JAEMTX010000167.1 GCA_016462055.1 Acidimicrobiia bacterium
GATGAACTGTCCGTAGGAAATCTGAGTGCTGGGGGTCGAGGAGGCAAGGAGTTGCAGTCCGATGGCCCCAGCGATGACCGCCAGCAACACGAAGATTGTCCAGCGTGGCCATCCGTGGTCACCCCCGAATCGGCTGCCTTTTCCGTTTTCGCTAGGACCGGACGCGGGAGGGGGAGTGTCGGGACTCATGGCTGTCAGCCTAGAGGCCGGCTAGGGAAATTCCGATCGCGCCTAGCGTCGGCTGAATTACGGGGCGGTGAGATGACCAGCAAGCGATGCAGGCCCGCGGCGACGATCAACGAGGGTCCAGCCATTGGGCACCGTCATTGAATCGGCATGCCGACGACAGACGTCATAGTTCGCCGGGTGTGCTTCGTCGGCGAGGACATCGAGGAACACGGTCTGATCGCCGTAGTTGTATTCAAATGTGGCCGTTGCCGGAGAGCCGCACCCCGGTCGGGCGCACGAACGAGACATGTCCGAACGTTATCGCCGGCAACCGTTCAACTTGTGGACCTCTGGCCGGTAACCTCGCCGCCGTGGCCAAGCCTCGGAACGGTGCAGACAATTCTTCGGAACCGAAACGGCCAGCGCCGTCGTCGCGCACGAACGGACCAAACGGAGCAACGCGAACTCCCAAAGGTAAAATACCTGTCGCTGCCGAGTCTCCGAAACGATCGAGACGAATTTTCGGTGGTGGCTTGCCGACAGGGAAGAGTCCCGAATCGACGAAGAATTCGAATGATGGTGCTTACGACGCAGCGGCCGATGCCCTGAGAAAAAAGAAGTTTGCCTATGGGGCGGGCGCGCTGATCATCATTTTCCTCGGGGCGCAACTCGCTTCTTCATTGGTGTACGCGCTCGTACAGTCACGGACCACATACGACTTCACAACTCCAGTCGGTGTCGGAGCAGCGGCAGGGCAGGCCAGTAGTCAGTTTGCTGCCGGGCAAATGTTCTCAATTTCTGTTCCACCTCCGCTCTGGCTGACGGCGCTGATGCAGATTCCTTTGTGGCTAGGCCTTGGTGGGGCTCCAATTTGGTTTGCCATCAAGAAGGGCAAAGGTGTGGTTGCTGACCTTGGTCTTCGGATGAAACTGACTGACGCTCCGATCGGGTTGGCAGTTGGCGTTGCTTGTCAGTTAATCCTTGGTCCGCTCGTGTACCTGGCACTGCGACCAATTTTGGGTGTCAAAGATGTCTCGGCGGCGGCGCGTGCACTCACCGATCGAGCAACTGATCCGCTGTCTATTGTTCTCGTGTTCCTCATTGTCGGAATCGCAGCACCAATCGCTGAGGAGATTTACTTCCGCGGCATGGCTCAGCGTATTTTCGGGCGCCGTCTAGGGTCATGGGCTGCGATATTCGCTGCGGCAGCATTCTTTGCCGCGACGCATTTGCAGCCGCTGCAGTTTCCCGCTCTGATGTTGTTCGGCGTGGTGCTCGGATTTATGGCGTGGCGGAGTGGTCGAATCGGACCTTCAATCTGGGCGCACGTTGGATTCAACGTGGTTGCCGCCGCCGGTCTTCTGTTTGATATCGGCCCATCGTGAGTCAGGTGACGGGCGAGTGCTTCGCACGAGTGACACCATGGTCTGGTCATGACTGAGGACGATCTCTTTAAACGGCCGGTACAACCGTTAGCGGAAGTTGATCGAGACGACCCGATCGTCGCTGGCCTCGGCCGAGCGATTGATCCGCCGAGCCGTCCGATGCAGGCGTTGCACGCAATTGGTCATTCATTCCGATCCTTAGGTCGTTGGGGGCCGGAAACCTGGATCACGCTGGCCATCGTTGCCGGTTGCGTTCTGTTCACGTTCACGCAATTGAGTCCGAGCGATGTCTTCTCTTCATCGACGCCCGCTGGTGGCGACATGGGGGCGCATGTTTGGGGTCCTGCCTACATGCGCGACCACCTTCTTCCGTCATTTCGACTCACTGGATGGACACCTGATTGGTACGCGGGTTTCCCTGCTTACCAGTTCTATATGGTGCTGCCATCGCTTGCGATCGCCTTATTGAGCTTCATTCTTCCTTATGGACTTGCGTTCAAACTCGTTGCCATTAGCGGCCTGCTGACTCTGCCCATCGCCTGCTGGGCGTTTGCTCGATTGACAAGACTTCCGTTTCCAGCGCCGCCGCTATTCGCGGTTGCCGCTACGGCCTTCCTCTTCGATCGATCGTTTTCGATTTACGGAGGAAACATTGCGTCAACTCTTGCCGGTGAATTCGCGTTCTCTATTTCTCTGAGTTTTGCGATTTTGTTTCTCGGCGTTGTTGGGCGGGGGATAGAGACCGGCCGTCAGCGAGTTATTGCGCCCATCCTCTTTGCCCTCACTGGCCTGTGTCACCTGATTCCTTTCTTGTTTGCTATCGGCGGGGCAATTGTTTGGCTGCTTATTTCGTTTGCTCGTAAGCCGGGGTTCTTGAAGCGAGTGTGGTGGCTCGCATGTACTGGGGTCGTCGGTAGCGCGCTTGTTGCGTGGTGGCTGGTGCCCTTCTATTTGCAGTCCGGGTATATGAACGACATGGGTTGGGAGAAGAAGACCAATTACGTCGACCTTCTTTTTCAGCGCAAGATTCTTGATCCGCAATTAGTCAACTCTCCACCGATCCAATGGGTTCTGGTCTTGGCAATGTTGGGTGTCGTGATGTCGTTTGCGTGGAAACGTCGCGGCGGATTATTCCTTGCCTTGCTCGGTTCGCTCACCGCTATCGCTGTAGTCGTTTTGCCACAGGGGAAATTGTGGAACGCGCGGGTGTTGCCGTTCTGGTTCTTGATCCTGTATCTCCTTGCTGCACTAGGTGTTGCCGAGCTCGGTCGAACGATCGCAGCTCTCACTTCGCGTGATCCCGACACTCCAAGGCGGTCTGTCAGCATCGCGACAGCAGTAACCGCTGCATTGATCGGAATCACCGTTCTTGCCATGCCGCTTAGAGCGATGCCCGACACGATCGCGTTGGGGCCCGTCAAGATTGATGTTGGGGGAGTGCGAGCCGACGGTCGCTATCACTGGTTGTTCTTGTCCACCAAAGAGTCGAGTTTTGTGCCGTCATGGGCCCGATGGAACTTCAGTGGTTACGAGGGAAAGCCTGCCTATCCCGAATATCACGACATCGTCGAGACGATGGATGAACTTGGTCAAAGCAATGGTTGCGGTCGAGCAATGTGGGAACACGAGGAACAGCACGACCGCTATGGCACGCCAATGGCGCTCATGTTGTTGCCGTTTTGGACTGAAGGCTGCATCGGCTCAATGGAAGGTCTGTTCTTCGAGGCATCAGCAACAACGCCGTTTCACTTTCTAAATCAGGATGAGTTGTCGTTTGGAGCTTCGAATGCACAACGAGACCTTCCTTACGTTCCCGGTCCGCCCGACCAGACACAGTTTGATCTAGGTGTTCAGCATCTTCAGATGCTTGGCGTGAAGTACTACATGGCCATCACCGATCAAATGATTTCTTACGGTCAGAAGAACTCATCGTTGAAACAGGTCGCGGCCTCTGGTCCATGGGTTGTCTTCGAAGTCGCCGACTCCCCGTTAATCGAACCGTTTGATAACAATCCTGCGGTACTCGCCGGAGTCGCCCCGAAGAAGTGGCTTGAGGCCGTTACGCCTTGGTATCTCGATCCGACGGCGTGGAATGTTTGGCCGGCGGCGAGCGGCCCGGATTCTTGGCAAAAGATCGTTCAGGGCGAGACGCCAACCGCAACGCCGACGACTCCGATGGCAGTTACCAATATCGCGACTGGCACGGACTCAATCTCATTCGATGTCACGCGACCGGGTACGCCAATTCTCGTGAAGGTCTCCTACTTCCCCAATTGGGAAGTATCAGGGGCGCAGGGGCCATGGCGAGTTGGACCCAACCTGATGGTGGTGGTGCCGACATCGAACCATGTGTCGATGCACTTTGGAATGACAACAATCGATTGGTCAGGCTGGCTCATCACGATTCTTGGGTTGGTGGGCATCGTGTTGCTGTGGCGGGCCGGTCCGGTTGCGATGCCCGATGCCAAGCCGTGGCGCCGACCTCGCCCAGACCCAGTTGATGATGTCTCGCTACCGTCGGACTCTGCATGAGTTCGAATTCTCGACGGGTCGAAATTATCGCAGCGGTTCTGGTTGGGGGTGCTGTCGCGACCATCGCGGGTTCGCGATGGCAGCGAGGGCTTTCGTCTGTTCGCTCTGACCTTCGTCGGAGACGAGGACTTCCTTCTGCACCAGGAATCGTTCGACTGAGCGTCATTGTGCCTGCGTACAACGAAGAAGCGCAGATTCCCTCAACAATCTCG
>JAEMTX010000168.1 GCA_016462055.1 Acidimicrobiia bacterium
TTGCTCTGTATGGCATCACAAGGATTTAAGGAATCAGTCACACTTCGCTGATTTCGCCACTTTCGGTACTTCCAGTGAACGAGCCGTCAAGAACGTCTTCTCCCAAAGACGCGTCGGGATCGCGTCGATACGTACCTGATCGACCACCGGTCTTTTCCCAAAGCGCAATCTCGCCGATCGTCATCGAACGGTCCGAGGATTTACACATGTCATAGATCGTGAGCGCGGCGACAGAGCATGCGGTAAGCGCTTCCATCTCAACGCCGGTGCGGTCGACGGTTTCGACCTGCGTTTCGATCTCGATGTAATCGTCTTCGATGCGAAAGTTCACATAGACCCCGCCGATCATGAGTGGATGACACAACGGAATGAGATCGGAAGTTCGCTTGGAGGCCTGGATCCCGGCCACCCGAGCCACCGCCAAGACATCTCCCTTACTGATTGCACCACGCGCAACCAGCGAGGCGGTCTCGGGAGTCATGTGAACTCGACCCCGAGCGATCGCCCGTCGATGGGTCACCTCTTTAGGCGTGACATCGACCATCCGAGCCCGGCCAAGTGGATCGAAATGTGTAAGTCCGCTTTCTGACATGGCCCGATTCTAGGGTCCCCACCCCTCCGTGGCCCGAGAGAGGCAAACTGGAGAGATGGAACCGACATTGGTGATGGGCGGATCAACAGATGGCCTCGACGACGAGGATTGGTCCGGACAGTCGGCGTATTTCGAATACACGAGAGCCGCGAACCCGATCGGTTCTGGTCGAATCCCTCCGGTAGCGATGGATCGATTCCCAGCCTCGCGACATCAAGCAATTGCGACGGGCATCATCCCCTTCGACCTCTCCGAACAAATGGCGATCAAGGACGGTCCTGCGACATCGCCCGCAATGCTCGCGTCGTTCATTCGCATTGCGCCTGGCGATTCGGTCAACACCTCACCGATTGCGACCTCTGAGCTCTACTACGTCATCTCAGGCACGGGTATCTCGACCGTCAACGGGCGCGATCTCAGCTGGGCGACGGGCGACTTCTTTGTCCTTCCCGCCAACTCAACCAGCACGCATCGAGCAACGAGTGACACAACGATGTACTGGGTGACCGACGAACCCCTGCTGCGTCACCTCGGAGTCGCTCCGACGCACGCTCGCTTTGCACCAACACGTTTCCCCGCTGAACGAGTACGAGCTGAACTCGCCGACGTTGAATCCTCTCCTCACGCCACAGATCGCAATCGACTTGCGATTCTTCTCAACACCACGCCAAATGACATGACACAAACAGTCACGCATGTGTTGTGGGCAATGTACGGATTACTTCCCATCGACACCGTGCAACGTCCGCACCGCCATCAATCCGTCGCTCTTGATCTTGTTGGAGCATGCGCCCCCGGCTGTTACACGCTCGTCGGGCGCTCCGTTGATGAAAACGGAGACATCGTCGACCCCGCTCGAGTCGACTGGGAACCCCATTCTTCATTCGTGACCCCACCGGGTATGTGGCATGCGCACTTCAACGAGTCAGGTGAGCAGGCGTGGATCATTCCAATTCAGGACGCTGGCCTGCAGACTTATTTGCGAACGCTTGATATTCGCTTTGCCCCGCAGTCGCGTAAATAACCGACAGGAAACACTAACTACCCGCCGATTTGGCTCATTGATCGAGACGGGCGAATGAAGTGCACTTGGTTGATCTGATGGCCCGCCCACTTCTCGCCGACCTCAGCAGTTATCGCAGCAGCAAGGTCGTCGTCAGTCGCACCGCCCCGAAGAAGCGAGCGAAGGTCAAGCTCTCGGGTAGCGAACAAACAATGTCGAAGCATTCCGTCGGCAGTGAGCCGGACCCGATCACAGGATTCGCAGAATGCTTCGGTCACGCTCGGAATAACACCAAACTCCCCACCGCCATCGACATAACGCCAACGTGCTGCGGGATCGCTTTCTCGTTCAGCGACGGCTTCAAGTTCGAAAACCTCACCAATCGCAGCAACGATTTCCGCCTTGGTGACGACCTGCTCATTAGTCCACTCTCCTTGTGCGTCAAGGGGCATGAACTCGATAAATCGAACTGTCACTCCGCGCTCGCGACCGAAACGGGCAAAATCTACGATTTCATCGTCGTTGACGCCTCTCATCACCACGCAGTTGATTTTGACTGGAGACAACCCTGCCGCAGTTGCTGCATCGATACCGTCGAGCACTTTGTCGAGTTCATCGCGACGTGTGATCTGTTCGAACCGATCACGCTTCAGTGAGTCAAGCGAAATGTTGATTCGTTGCAGTCCTGCAGCAACAAGCGCCGGAGCAAGATGCGGCAGGCTTGTTCCATTCGTTGTGAGCGACAGATTGGCGCCGAGTCCTGAGAGTTGCTCAATGAGAACCGGCAGGTTTGCACGAACGGTTGGCTCGCCACCGGTGAGTCGGATGCCATCAAACCCGAAGCGTTCGACGCACACGCGCGCCACGCGGGCGAGTTCTTCGTAGGTAAGGAGATCTTCGCGGGCCATCCAGTCGAGACCTTCGGCCGGCATGCAATAGGTGCAGCGAAAATTGCAACGATCAGTGACAGAGATCCGAAGGTCGCGGTGAACGCGGCCAAAGCCGTCAACGAGAGGGGTGCGTTCGGCGGCCATGGATGCAGGTTACGGGCGAAGAAGCCGGACCCGCACGGTGGCGCCCGCTTCGAGGGTCGGGCCGTCTGGAAGTTCGGCTAATCCATTCGCTGCTGCCATAGCCGCCATCTGATGAGATCCCTGCGCGCCAGCCGATCGAACCCGATAGGTCGACGTTGCCATGTCCCATCTGCACACCACGCGAGCGAAGTTAATCTTCCCGTCGGGCCGACGTTTCATTGGCGCATCAAGCACCCCCGAGACGATCCCGATGTCTAGGTTTTCATCGTCAAAGCCCGACATCTTCCGGAGGCCTGGCCGGCAGAAGAGCTCGTAGCTCACCATCGAAGACACCGGGTTTCCCGGGAGTCCGAAAACCGGAACGGCGGTTCCGTCGCTCCGAGCAATCGTACCAAACGCCAGTGGCTTTGCCGGCCTTATTGCGATCTGCATCCAGCGCATATCGCCGATTCGTTCGAGCACAACTTTGACAAAGTCGAAGTCGCCCATGCTCACTCCGCCTGTGGTGACGATGGCATCGCACGACTCCGCACCCAGAAGCATCGCCGCTTCGATGACTTGCTCATCGTCTTGAGCGAGCCCGAGATCAATGGTTTCAAAACCGTGCGATTCGAGAAGTTTGCGCAATGTCAGACGATTGGAATCGCGGATCTGCCCCGGAGCGAGGGCTGACCCATCGTCGACAAGCTCATCACCAGTTGAAATCACGCCAACTCGTGGCCGACGCACAACTTCAATTTCGGTGACGCCGATCGTGGCGAGCACGCCGAGGTGCGCTGCGGTGAGTTCAGTCCCGAAACCAATCACTGGATCTCCAGGATTGACGTCATCACCTGCGGGTCGGATGTGTTGACCGACAGTTGCGGATGCTGTCACAACCACCGTGTCCCCAGTTGGTGAACCTTCGGTGTCTTCCACCATCACGATCGCGTCAGCGCCTGGAGGGACGGGAGCCCCGGTCATTATTCGCACTGCGCAACCGGGAGCGACCGGGGAATCAGCCCCTGACATGCCCGCACGCACGGTTCCCGTTACCTGCAACGTCGTCGGTACCGACGCGATGTCGGCAGCCAGAACCGCATAGCCATCGACCGCAGTGTTTGCGAATGGCGGTACTTGCTCAGCAGCGACAACTTCCTGCGCCGTCACTGACCCACGTGCTTCGTTCAGGCCCAACAATTCGGTTGCGTTTCGCGCACAACCGGCAAGCACAAACGCTCGGGCTTCGTCGAACGTAATCACCGAAGACGCTTATCGACCAAATCGACAAGAAAGGCGCGGAATTCGGGGCCGAGATCTTCGCGTTCGATCGCCAGTTCGACCGTTGCTCGCAAATAATCCTGTTTATTTCCGATGTCGAAGCGCCCGTGGGTGAATACCCATCCAAAAACATCATGATCGACAAGGAGCAACGCAATCGCATCAGTCAATTGGATTTCTCCGCCAACACCAGGCTTGACCTGATCGAGGACATCAAAAATCTCTGGAGTGAAAACGTAACGACCCATCACTGCGAGGTTCGATGGCGCATCTTCAGCGGTCGGCTTTTCTACGATCCCGCGCAAACGCACGAGGTTTTCAGAGAACACCTCGGGATCGATTGACCCGTAACTCGAAATCTCAGAAGACGCAACCTCTTGAACGGCGACGACGGCGCATTCG
>JAEMTX010000169.1 GCA_016462055.1 Acidimicrobiia bacterium
AGACGAAATCTTCTTCGCATAGGTGACCTCTCCCGTTTGTGGTTGCGGGTCAGGGAGCCCTTGCTTCAACGAATCAACCAACAACGTTGCGCCCATTCGCACGAGGCGCTCGCGGAGAGTGGTCAACGTGTCGTTGCTGGCAATCTCCGTTCTCGACTCGGCATAAACGTCGCCAGTGTCGAGTTCGACTCCGATATCCATCAGAGAGACACCAGTCTCTGCGTCGCCCGCAAGTAGGGCTCGTTCAACCGGAGCAGCCCCGCGCCAACGCGGGAGCAATGAGAAATGAATGTTGATCATCGGCACGTGTTTGAGAACTGTTGCCGGAATGATTCTGCCGTAGGCAACGACGACGGCGAGATCGACAGTGGCGTTGAGGACATCGTCGAGTTGATCAGAAACAGCTAGCCCCATCTCGATGGCCGCAGCCTTCACCGGTGAAGGAGAACTCTCACTCCCCCGGCCCCGTCGTTTATCGGCGCCGGAAACAACGACGGCAACCTCGAAACCTGCAGCCACAAGAGCCCGAAGCGGCTCGACGGCAACATCAGGAGTTCCGAGATACGCGATGCGTTGAATACGGGCCGGCGGACGCGCCAGAGTCAGTTCGGTCATGAGGTGCTCAGAGAATCCGGAATCGGCCGACGCCGACCTCGGGTTCTGGGAGTTGCCCTACCCCGAGAGCGCGCAACTCACGCAGAGTCGATCTGGCTTCGGCAAGTTGCTCAGCCGTCAGGTGCTTCTCCATGAGGATGCCCTCGAGATGATCGATCTCGTGTTGGAAGACTCGAGAGGCGAAGTCGTCGAGTTCAAGATCGAGCTCGTTGCCATCGAGGTCGTAGCCCTTCACGTGGATCTCGGCGGGACGAACGATATCGAAATGTAAGCCCGGAATCGAAAGGCAACCTTCGGAGAATTCCGCTTCGCCACGAGTTTCGACAATGACCGGATTAATGATCACGCCAGGCTCATCGTCATAGTCAAAGACAAAGAATCGTTTCTGCACGCCAATCTGGGGAGCAGCAAGACCGACCCCAGGGGCTTCGTACATCGTGCCGAACATGTCCTGCACGAGCTTGGCGAAAGCACCATCGACGTTTGTTACTTCGGTGGCGCGTTGCGTAAGCACGGGATCACCGATGATGCGGATCAAGTGCGGGGCCATACCTCAAGGGTAGCGTCGTGACATGTCCGGTCCATCGTCTCAGTACTTCTCCCGGACTCCAGCGGTGGATTCCGCCGAGCAAGAGATCCAACTCTCTCTCGCCGACCTTGAACTCCAGTTCACAACCGACCGCGGTGTTTTTTCACAGAGTCGCATCGATGCAGGGACCCGACTGCTCTTACAAGAGGCGCCTCACCCCGCTCCCTCGATGACCAATGTTTGCGACCTTGGCTGCGGTTACGGCCCGATTGCGGTGAGCCTTGCTCGTCGCTCGCCCGCCACCTCGGTATGGGCCGTTGATCTGAACGAACGTGCGGTCGCATTGACCGCCAAAAACGGCGTGGCCAATGACTGTCCCGATATCCACGCGGTCGTTGTTGACTCGGACGGATCCGCTATCGATGGCACACCCGAAGACGTTGCGGCCTTGCCCACCACTCAATTCGACGGCCTGTGGTCAAACCCGTCGATCCGAATTGGTAAGCCGGCGATGCATCACATGCTCACGGTTTGGCTCGATCGACTTACACCGTCGGGAATGGCATGGCTCGTCGTGCAACGTCACCTCGGGGCTGATTCTCTTGCCGATTGGATGACGGCCCAAGGTTGGGCCACAACTCGCGTGTGTTCGCGCGCGGGATATCGACTACTTGAAGTGAAGGCCCGATGACTCGAAATCTTGGTGGCACAGAACTCAAACGTTTACACCGCGACTGGCGGCGAAAGAACGATCGAAAAATGGCGTTGATGCTTGACGGGGTGCAGAACCCCTTCAATCTCGGATCAATCCTAAGAACGGCAGCGGCCTACAGCGTTGATCATCTGTGGCTCGTTGGTTCGCCTTCGCCAACCGATGCCAAAGTCCAGAAGACCGCACTCGGCTCACAGAAATTCGTCACCACGACAGCCTGTGAAACATCAACCGAAGCACTCGCTGCAGCTCATGCCGCTGGCTATCGGGTTGTTGGCGTCGAACTTGCCGAAGGTGCGGTCCCGCTTCATGAGACTGACCTGTCGGGAAACATTTGCATCGTCATGGGTCACGAGGATCGTGGACTTTCAAAAGATTTACTTGCCGGCGCCGATGCACTGGCCTACATCCCACAGTTGGGCAAGATCGGCTCGCTCAATGTTGGAACCGCTGCGGCAATCGCAATGTATGAAACGCGGCGCGCGGGCTGGATTGCCGAGGACTGAGTACCACTTCCGGCTCCACCGCCGTGTGGGTCGAAGCGTTAGAACCTGAGCGGGTCAACTTCGATGCGGAGTCGACCCGAGGGCCGGCTTGCCGCGGCGAGCGCGTTGCACAGCGTGTCGTGATCGGATGCACGCACGATCCAACGGCCGTCGGCAGGGCCAAGCACATCAACCCCGATCGGGGCCACGAAAGCGTTTACCCATGCCTCTGCAGCCGCACCTGATATCAGTGCCATCACCTTGGCTGGCGGGAAGCCGAGCGACTCACGCCGAGCGCGCTCAGCATCAGAGACTCGCGTGGGTTCGGCCAGCAATGCTCCCTGGAGTACTTCGTGGTGAGGAAGACGGGTTTGCACCAGCAGACGACCTCCGCCTTCTCGTCCACCAACAACACGAGCGGCGCGAACAAGTAACGCCATTGCTTCTTCGGCGGCCCGATATCGCGGAGCGAGAAGTTCCTGGTCGAAATCAAGAAACGCCACTACATCAGCGTTGTGAACTCGGTAGAGCGCAGCTTCGGTGCCCACGATGACTCGGGTTCCGGTTCCACCTGCATCAGTACCTCGCTCGGCAGTGAGTTCAGCGACTGGTTCGCGCACAAGAGCTTCGAGTTCTTCTCGGACACGATTAACACCAGCACGCAGATTCTTCATCTTTGTGCCGCCGCACTTGACGCACAGCAACGGTCGAACAGTGTCGCAGCGGAGACAAACAAGAGCTCCATCGTCTCCTTGCACCACCGCCGCCGCGCACTTCTCGCAGGCTGCGACCTCACCGCACGCAGCACATGATGAAAGCCGCGAACGTCCTTTGCGATTCAAGATGCACACCACTCGGCCGTCGCTACGCAACGCGTCGACCAAGCGTTCACTAAATAAGCCTGAACCCGGTGGTTCGTCACGCCTGTCAACGAGATCGACGAGCGGCCAACCCGCTCGCTCGGCACTACGCGATTGTGTAATCAATCGTCCCGCATCGAGGGCCTCGAGAGATGGTGTCGGACTGACCAAGAGACACGGGATGCCCGCTCGTCTTGCTCGTTCAACCAATACATCTCGGGCATTCCACGTGGGCGCTTGCTCTTGCTGAAACGATTCATCGTGTTCGTCCAGAACGACGATGGCCGCCGGCGAAGCGATTGGAGCGAATGCGGCCGAACGCGAACCAAAAACATTCGCCCAGCCAGCTCGAGCGAGAGACCAGTCGTCGGGAAGCAGCGCGACGGGAAGTCCAGCTCTGCGCAGTCGAACCCCAAGATGTCGCGCCATCGACGCAACCGGAGCAGCAACAAGGATTGGCCCGAGTGCCGCTGCAGCGAGGAGCACTGGATACGGGTCGACTGCAGGTGCGATGCGAAGGGTGGCGACGCCACCGGCGAGTGCCTCTTGGGCGAGATCATGAACCTCATCGGATCCGATGAGGGCGGGCGGTGGAGTTCGCGCCGGGGCACGTGGCAACCCACGCACCACTGTCGATGGCGATGCAGTGTTCAGAAGTGCCGCTGGTCGACCAGCCCATCGCCACGATGCCCAGTCGGCGAGATCAAAGAGTTCGGGAGGCGGCCCCCACCCCGAAACTTTCGCGAGTGATTGGAGCTTGACCCCTTTCGGCGGTTCGACTCGATCTTCGACGACCCAACCACCGACGCGACGTCCGTGCAGCGCGATTCGCACGATTGTGCCGACGCGTATCTGTTCCGACATCTGCGGCGGAACGAGATAATCGAACGTCTTGTCGATGGCTGGGACATCGGGACGCACGCGCACAACATGCTGATCGAACAGGTCGATATCGGCAACGATTCCATCGGGACTAATCGTGATCTCGATGTCAGGCTCGCTTAAACCCTCCGACTGTGGCGGATCGAACGACAGCGAAGGTTGTTGCGGATCGGCGGCCATTTCAGCGCCGCTCCGAGTGGCCCAAGAG
>JAEMTX010000020.1 GCA_016462055.1 Acidimicrobiia bacterium
GCCAACTAGGGTTTGAAGGTTGACTTTCACCGGGGACTCACCTAATTTCTTTTGTGTGACGAGAGTCACATGGGGGCAGTTATGTCTCTTGGGTCGACTACCTAGAACCGAAGCAAAATTGGCACTGAACTCCGCTCCGCACACTCTTGAGGCAACACGATGAGGTTTGTACGCAGAAAGTTGGTGCAGCTCATCGTTGTACTGCTGTGTGTGACCTTTTTTTCATTCCTACTTCTTGAACTTCTTCCAGGCGACACCGCCACGCGACTTTGCGCTGGAGCAGGAGGCCAAGAATGCGTCGACCAAAAGCGTCTTGAGTTCAATCTTAATGACCCGATGCCTGTTCGCTATGTGCGGTGGCTCGGAGACGCGGTGACCGGCGATCTCGGTGCTTCTGCCCGAAACGCGCAGCCCGTGTCAGAGGCACTCGCCGAACGAATGCCGGTAACAATTGAATTGCTTCTGTACTCACAGTTCCTAGCGCTGCTTGTATCAATACCCTTAGCGTTCGCTGCAGCCAAAAGGGCCGGGGGGATTCTCGATCGATTTTCAAGCGGCACCTTGTTCATGCTGCTCGCAGTTCCCAACTTCGTCATGGCCATGTTGCTGATTTGGATTTTCCCAGTGACGTTAGGGATTGGCAATGCCACCGGCTATACGGCATTCAGCGAAGATCCCGTTAAGAGTCTCGCCTCACTCACCATTCCAGCCATCTGTCTCGCTGTTGCTGAGATGGCGGTGTACATGCGTCTTTTACGCACCGATCTCATCGCCACCATGCAAGAGGACTACATCGCTATGGCCCGTGCCAAAGGCATGTCTCCACGCAGAGTCCTGTACGGCCATGCCTTCAAACCTTCGACGTTTTCGCTCATCACGGTGATTGGTCTGAACTTCGGCCGGCTCGTAGGTGGCACCATCATCCTTGAAGTCATCTTCGGCCTCAATGGTCTTGGCGGTTACACCTACGCTGCCATCCAGGGCCAGGACTACGTCCCCGTGCAAGGCGCCATCGTCGTCATCGCCTGCGCCTACGTGCTCGTGAACTTCCTTGTGGACCTTCTCTACGCCGCCCTCGACCCCAGGATTCGTCATGCCCGCGCCCTCGCCTGACAACGCCGGTCGACCGGCCGCAGATTCGGTCTTTGCCGCAAGCGGCGACATCGCCACCGAGGTGACGCGAATCGCCGATGGTGACGCCCGTGATCTTGACGCGCTTCGCAAACTCGATCCCGACCAGATCGACGGGGCGAGACCCAAAAAGCGATTGGGTCTCTTCTTCTGGTTCGCTGCTGGGTTCTTTATTCTGGTTGTCGTTCTTGCCATCACTGCTCCTTGGCTTCCGATCAAAAACCCAGCAAAAATCGTTGGGCGACCGCGCATTGCGCCGAATAGTCAGTTCTGGTTCGGCACCGATGCACTCGGGCGGGACATTTTCTGTCGTGTCATCTGGGGAGCCCGAGCGTCTCTTGCCGTTGGATTTCTTTCGATTCTGTTCGGCGGCGTTGTCGGCACTGCCGTTGGTGTCGCTGCCGGCTACCTGCGAGGCAAGACCGAAACAGTATTGATGGTGGCAATGGATGTATTGCTCTCGTTTCCTGCCCTGCTTCTCGCTTTGGCAATCGTGAACTTCACTGATTCAAAGACGATCCTTACCGTTTCGATTGCTCTCGGCCTCGTTGCAGTAGCTCCCACTGCTCGACTCGTACGAGCGAATGCGCTCATCTACGGTCAGAAGGACTTTGTTTTGGCGGCCCGTTTGCTCGGAGCAAACCACGTTCGGATCCTTCGCCGAGAAATCCTGCCGAATATCGTTCCGCCGCTGCTTTCCTTTTCGATCATTGCCATCGCCGTGGCCATGGTTGCTGAAGGAGGACTGTCGTTCCTTGGTCTGTCCATCGACGCCGCCTCAACGGCAACCTGGGGCAACATGATCGTGAGCGGCAAACCGGCCCTCGAAAATGGGGCCCCTTGGATTTCCCTTATTCCGAGCGCTGTTCTGTTTCTAACAGTTCTCGCACTGAACTTCTCTGGTGATCGAATTCGCGAATACACCGATGTAAAGGAGGGCTGACCATGTCCGATGCCTCCCCCCACGCGCAAAACTCACCACTACTTGAGGTAAAGAACCTCTCGACTTCGTTCCGCACAGAACATGGCGTCGTCCATGCGGTCGACGATGTCTCCTTCGTTCTTGATCGAGGCAAGACACTCGGTGTCGTAGGCGAATCAGGATCGGGCAAGACCGTTCTCGCCCGATCGATAATGGGACTACTTCCGAAACGAAATGTCATTCGCGAAGGTCACGTTCTCTATGAAGGTGAAGACGTCATCTCCTATAACGAGAAGCAGATGAGCAAGGTGTGGGGCGCCGAGATGGCCATGGTGTTTCAGGACCCCATGACCTCACTTAACCCGGTCATGAAGATCGGCAAGCAAATAACAGAGTCTCTCCGCCATCACCTCGGAGTCGACAAAGACGAGGCCAATGCCACGGCGACTGCCCTCCTTCGGCAGGTCGGTATTCCCGAGCCCGAACGTCGCCTCAGTGAATACCCACATCAACTTTCTGGCGGCATGCGTCAGCGCGTCACCATTGCTATAGCGCTGGCCTGTGGTCCCAAGGTCCTCTTCGCTGACGAGCCAACCACCGCACTCGACGTGACAGTGCAAGCACAGATTCTCGATCTACTCGATGACCTCCAGCGCGATCGTCACATGGCAATGATCCTCGTAAGCCATGACCTTGGCGTTGTAGCAAGCCGAACCGACGAGATCATGGTGATGTACGGCGGAAAGGTCGTGGAGCAAGCGTCAACATCGGAGTTGTTCGGCAATGTCCGGATGCCCTACACCGAAGCACTTTTGCGTTCGATCCCTCGTATCGAAGATCCGAGCCATACTCGCCTCGAAGCCATCCCAGGCCGCCCACCGAACCTCCTTTCGCCCCCAACCGGATGCAATTTCGCTCCTCGGTGTCGTTATGTGCAAGAACGATGCTTGGTCGAAGAGCCACCTCTCGAATCGGAAAACGGGCACGCCTGGCGTTGCTGGTATCCGGTGGGTACTGACTCGAAAAGAGAAGCCCTTGCGCGCAATCTAGCCCCTGGTGTTCCCATCGGCATTCCTGCACCCGGATCAATGTCGTCAGTAGGTGATCGATAGTGGCTGGATCGGGCACCGCTCATTTGCGAGACGCATCAGCGGCCATTCTTCGGGCCGAAAACTTGGTGGTGGAGTTTCCGCTCGGCTCAACAGGGTTAAAGGTTCACGCAGTCAGTGATGTCAGTTTGGATCTTCTTCCAGGCGAGACACTTGGTCTTGTCGGTGAATCCGGATCGGGTAAGTCGACGACAGCTCGCGCCCTCATGCAGATGCCCACACCAAACTCAGGCTCTGTCTTCCTTGAACAAAAGAATCTCACAGAATTGTCCGGGTCCGATCTCCGAGAACTTCGTCCGCAGATGCAGATGATCTTTCAAGATCCGATTTCTTCGCTCAATCCGCGACGCAAGGTGACCGACATCGTCGCCGAGCCCCTTAAAATCTGGAAGCGCGGAACAACTGTCGAACAATACGAACTCGTTGATCGCGTTCTTGAATCGGTCGGCATCGATCCCGAGGGAGCACGTTCTCGCCGTCCTTCAGAATTCTCGGGTGGGCAATGTCAGAGAATCTGTATTGCGCGTTCGCTCATGCTTGAGCCGAAATTATTGATCTGTGATGAACCAGTTTCGGCTCTCGACGTTTCCGTACAGGCCCAGATCCTCAACCTTCTTCAGGATCTAAAAGAGCAGCACGGGCTCACAATGCTGTTCATCGCCCACGATCTGGCCGTCGTAAAAAATGTGAGCGATCGCGTGGCCGTGATGTACCTCGGAAAGTTATGCGAGGTGGGCGACCCCGATGCCTTGTATTCAACTCCGGCTCACCCGTATACAAAGACACTTCTGGACTCAATCCCCCACCCCGACCCCGATGCACCAAAGGGTGATTTCGCAGGATTGTCAGGCGAAATCCCATCGCCCGTCGCACCCCCGAGCGGATGCCGTTTTCGCACAAGGTGCCCTAACGCGCAAGAGTTGTGTGAACAGGTCGAACCGGTAATGACTGCAGTTGGTGAGGATCACTACGTGGCCTGTCACTTCCCCTTGCTAGGCACACCAGTCACGCTCTAATTGCGTTTACCGATACTCAGGATCATCAGCGGCGGCCCAGCATTACCAAGCCGCCACGCTGCAATACGGAGCGAACCGCATGGTTTTGGACCTAGGGGGTCGCTGTCTGTGCCACGATACGCACATGGCATCCGCACCTGAATTCACAATCGACACGTCAACTATCTACCGCGTCACGATCGCGACCCCAAAGGGCGAGATCGTTATGGATCTCGATCCTCGCATAGCGCCAATCACGGTGAACAATTTCGTCACGCTTGCTCGTAGCGGCTTCTACGACGGACTTACGTTTCACCGCGTCGTCGCCGGTTTCGTGATCCAGGGTGGATGTCCCACAGGAAACGGCACCGGTGGTCCTGGTTACAAATTCGCTGATGAGCCTGTTCAAGGGAATTATCGAGATGGTGCCGTTGCCATGGCGAACTCAGGCCCCGACACCAACGGTTCACAATTCTTCATTTGTCTCGGCGACCAGCCTGGACTTCCGAAGCAGTACAGCCTCTTCGGTCACACCATCGCTGGTCTTGACGTCGTCAAGACAATTACCGTCGGTGACCTGATGACAACGGTGACTATCGAAGAAGTAGCAATCGAAAGCTGATCGCAGCGGTCGAATAGTCAGTCTTTTGTGGCGACCGCATTCGGAACGACATTCATCTTTGGCTCATAGGCGTCAACCTCAACCTCACGGGGTGCCGACCCCAATGTGGCACGCATCACTTCACGACAATCCTCGCATGGCCCGTAAAAACGCGCGCTCGCAGCCATGGCACACCGAGGACAAACGAAATCGAGTGGTGCCGTGTCGAACAAGTCTGTGCCCATAGAGACATCATCGCGCACGAGAGGCGGTGGGGTCGTAACAGTCAAGGAACGTATGCGCCTGTCCAGGCAAGCGCGCTGAGGGCAACGACTCCCCCGGCGAGGATCGTGGTCACAACTCGATCCGACAGAGGGTGCTTCGCTGCCACCGCAAGCGTGAGCGCTAGCGGGAACGCGTTGATTCCATAACGCTCCAGTGAATTCAGATTCTCGGCTCCCAAGGCCACGCACAGGATGATCGCGGAAAAGATTCCGTAGGACACCGGCCACCATCGGAACGTCAGCACCAACAAAACCAAGAACGCGATAGCAAACGGAATATGGAGGCCATCGGAGAACCCAGTGGATCCGAACATCTGGAATATTCCATCCCACATCCTACTGATGGGGTTGACCGCAGTTCCCCTCAAACTGTTTTGCACGGAGAAGGGGAGCCACGCATCGCCAAACACACGATTCACCCAAAGCAGATACGCGCCGGTCGCAACGAAAGGCGAACACACAGCAGCCATGCCGACTGCTCGCTCGTTGTTCTTGGCACTGCGCCACACTCGGAGTAGTTCGATGGCCACTGGGACGGCAAAAACGATTCCCAGAGGCCTCGAAAAACCCACGATGAGACCGGCGGCAATCGCCCAACCCCATCGTCGAGTCCGAATCGCCCAAAAACCAAAAACGGCGGCAAGAATCCACAGCGATTCGGCGTATCCCCAAGCCAACACGAACGCTCCGGGGAAAAGACACACCATCCACACCGCACGGTTCGCGAGCTCTTTAGACCCCCGCTCAAAAATCACCAATCGGCGAATAGCAACAGCCAGCAGAAGTGACGCGATATTCGCAACGAGAATGAGCGCGAGGTCTGTCCGGCCCAGGGTCACGACCGAAGTGACGCGACCGAGCAACGGGAAGAGAGGGAAGAACCGAAGGCCGTCCGGTGCAACAGCGTCATAACCGTGCATTGCGATATCGCGGTACCACGTGCCATCCCAAGCAATGAGACCCTCACTAAGGACATTGGGCTTATTTGTTGGAACGAGGTGCTCAGACGCCGCGTATGCAGTGATGAAACCCGCCGCAATCAAAACACGCGTTGTCAGCCACGGCAGCAGTACTTCTCTAAGGTCCGCATAGAACTTCCGACACTCAGAAGAAATCGAGGAGTTCATGAAGACGGCGCGAATCGCAGAAGCGAGGCGTGCTCGAAGTACCGATCGCCATTCCCAGCCAGCAGCAGTTGTGGAGCTCGTACCGTTGAGAGAGCGTCGATCAGGCCGGAACATTTTCCTTCGAAGGTCTTATACGCATCACTCCAAACGACAAAGACTGTGTGAGTCGATCCGGCTTGGCTGAGAACGCTTCTCGCAAATGCTGCAGGATCCGAGGCTTTATTTCGATCGCCGTAATCGACCCAATCGACGAATTGACCATTTTCGTAGGCGGGATAGGAAATAAATGTAAGCCCCGCTGGCATCACCCGAACTCCTGCAGGTCCCAACTGGTCGGGACAGAAGACAACAATGTCGCCAGCCTTCGCTGCCGTTGCCACCTCCTCGCCGAATTCCTTTAGTTGTGTGCGGTTATCGAACACGTTCCAGACCGCGCCAACGGACAGCAACAGACACATCGCCGCAACGACGCCGAATCGAATCCATCTTGATGCGAAGCAGGAGATGCCAGCGGCGGTGATGACTGCCAAAAACGGGAAAATTACTGCGGTATAACGACCGGCGAATGCGTTGTTGGCAACGAACGAAATCGACGTGCCGATGACAAAGGTGAATGCAGCGATCCACGCCGCTCCCCTGAACTGTCGTCGCGTCCGCAGGTCGAGAGCTGTTGTTCTGCGATCCACTGCGAAGCCGAAGACTCCCAACACGAGCGCCATTGCGATCAGAACCGCTACCAACCCCCGCTCCCCGTAATTTCCGCCGCCGTTGTCAGCCAACGTCCATGCCAAGGCCGTGGTTGGCCTCGTGGCGGGCGCCCAAGGAGTTCCGGTGTGTGCTGCCTGGTAAAGCATTGTTGGAAGCCAAGGAAGAAACACCAAGCCAGCGGCAATAAGTGCGAGAACGAGACCGATCCACGATCGTCGGACAACGCGATCCGGCGTCCTCCAGACTTTCCAGACGCCCGTCAGGCCCAAAGCTGCGAGAAGCCAGAGACTCCAGTAGTGGGTGTACAGCAACAACGCCGCAACGACTGCAATCGCAATGAACCTTGAGATCGTTGCTTTCCCTCGGTCGATCACATCATCGATCAAGAGCCAACCGATGACAACGAGGAGCATTACAAGTGAATACATCCTCGCTTCGTTCGAATAGCGCACCGCAAAGGGTGAAACTGCGACGACTGCGACCGCTATCCAGCCCAGCGTTGGTCCGCCCTTACGTCGAGCGATTATCCAAATCAACGGAAGCGTCAAAACCCCGAAGAACCCGGAGAGGCTTCGCGAGGCGACGTCACCAGAGCCAAAAAGTTCCATCCACCCGTGAAGAAAGAAATAATAGAGAGGCGGATGACCATCGTGTTTGAGGTACTCCGCGATCTGACCCAAGGGCGCATTCGCTATGTTGACGGTAAGCGCCTCATCGAGCCATAGGCTGGAACGAGTGAAGAATCGAGTGACGAGACCTATCGCCACGGCCACAATTGCGAGGGCAACGATCTCAGGACGAGCACTTTCCTCAGTTGCTGTGGTTGTTTTTCCTGAATCTTCGTCGTTCATGCCCATGAAGGGTACCGCTGCTCTTTGCCTCGGATGGCCACCCGGATCATCACTAGTCAATGATGGCTTCACTACACTCAGGACGTCCCTCATTGCGAAAGTGGTCTGATGACGTCTCCCCCCGAAACCAGCAATCGAACGCACCCAACGGTCGTGATTATCGGCGCCGGGCCAGCAGGACTTACCGCTGCGTTCGAGCTCTCGAAGGCTGGCCGATTGAGCACCGTGCTTGAGGCGACCGACATGGTCGGGGGCATTTCTCGCACCGTCGAACGCGATGGCTGGCGTTTTGATCTCGGCGGCCACCGGTTCTTCACCAAGGTTCAACCAGTCGAGGACCTCTGGCACGAAATTCTTCCCGACGAAGATTTCCTCATGCGACCTCGAATGAGTCGCATCTTTTACGACGGCAAGTACTTCGACTATCCGCTTAAAGCATCAAACGCTCTCAAGAACCTCGGAATAATCGAAGCCGTTCGTTGCGTCGCGTCATACTTCTGGGCCCGGGCGAAGGTGAGCCTCTCCAAACTTCTTGGTCGCCATAAGCCCGAGACCAGTCTCCAAGACTGGATCACGAACCGCTTCGGGAAGCGTCTGTTCGATCACTTCTTCAAGACCTATAACGAAAAAGTATGGGGTGTTCCGGCGAGCGCCCTGCAGGCCGACTGGGCTGCGCAACGCATCAAGAACATGTCTCTGTGGAATGCCGGTATGAACGCCATCCTCGAGACAATCCCCAGTTGGGTCCCATTTGTCCACGCTGGAAAATCAACCGACATCACCTCACTGATCGAAGAATTTCAGTACCCCAAATACGGTCCTGGGATGATGTGGGAGGCCGCAAGAGACAAAGTCGTCCTCGCAGGCTCAACCGTTCTGATGGAACACAAGGTCACACGCATTGAACATCGTGAGGGTCGGGCTATTTCGGTCACAACAAAGAGTGCGAGCGGATCGACAACATTCGAGTGCGACGAGATCATCTCGTCGATGCCGATGTCGTCGCTTCTGAAAGCGATGGATCCGCCGCCACCTGCCGACGTACTATTCGCAGCAAACGATCTGCGTTATCGAGATTTCCTTACTGTTGCACTCGTTGTCCCGGAGAGCGTTGGGTTCCCGGACAACTGGATCTACATCCACTCACCTGCGGTGATCGTCGGCCGAATTCAGAACTTTGGGTCTTGGTCTCCCTACATGGTGAAAGAAGGCCGAACCTGTCTCGGCCTCGAATACTTTGTTTTCGAAGGTGACAAGATTTGGAACACCTCGGACGAGGAACTTGTTGCGCTGGCCACTCGCGAACTTGAATCAATTGGACTCATTGAGTCCGGTCGGGTCGAGGCTGGCTATGTGGTTCGCGTCCCTAAGGCCTATCCGTTCTACGACGAGCGGTACAAGGCCAATGTTGAGAAACTTCGAGAGTGGATTAACGAATGCGCTCCAAACGTGCGTCCCGTGGGTCGAAACGGCATGCATCGCTACAACAACCAAGACCATTCGATGTACACCGCGATGCTTACAGTCGAAAACATCGTAAATGACTCTTCCCATGACGTTTGGGAGGTCAATGTCGACGAGGAATATCACGAGGAGAAGGCTCCCGCCTCCGGTGCTGGTACTGGTCGAGATGCGCCAGTGATCGAGCGTGACGCGTTCGAACGCGATCACCCCGTCCATCAATCGCCGTCCTAAGCGCCAAATGCACTCCGCAGCTTCGGTCGACGACATCACTGCGCTTGCACTAGCTGCAGGAATCCAGCGTGTGCATGTTCTTGCGTGGCGTGACCTTGTCGATATTGAAGCGGGCGGTTCTGAGTTGCATGCAGCGAGAGTGCTCTCGCTTTGGTCAGAAGCCGGCCTTGTGGTGTCTATGCGCACCTCCTATGCACAAGGCCATCCCTACGAAGGCACTCGCGATGGATACCGGATCGTTCGCAAGCACGGTCGGTTCATGGTCTTTCCGACGACGGTCATCAGCGAGATTCTTGGCAGCCTTGGGCCTCGAGACGCAATTGTCGAGATCTGGAACGGTGTCCCTTTCCTCACGCCCCTCTGGGCGCGCGGGCCCCGATCTACATGGATTCATCACGTACACCGCGACATGTGGGAGATCGTCCTCGAGCCCGGCTTAGCGAAGGCTGGCAAATTCTTCGAACATCGATTGGCGCCTCCGCTTTACCGTCGCACGCCCATCGTCACGCTCTCTGAATCAAGCCGGTCAGAGATCGTTGAGTATCTGAGACTCCCCGCCGCCAACGTGCGCGTGGTTCCTCCTGGCATCGACGAGCACTTTCACCCCAGCGGTGGAAAATCCTCAACTCCTCTCGTTGTTTCGGTTGGACGATTTATGCCTTCGAAGCGATTCGACGATCTCATCGAATCCATGGTCGAAGTACAACGGTCAGTGCCCAACGTTGAACTTGTCATCGTTGGCGATGGTTACGAACGTCCCGCGCTGGAGGCTCAGATTGCATCACTTGGCGCAAAGTCTTGGATCCGTCTCGCAGGACGAGTCTCAGACGAGGAACTTCTTTCGCTCTATCGACGTGCATGGGTTGTCGCCAGTGCGTCAATCGCTGAGGGGTGGGGAATGACCCTCACTGAGGCCGCCGGCTGCGCTACACCCTCTGTGGCCACTGATATTGCCGGGCATCGCGACTCAGTGGCACCGAATTTGTCGGGTCTCCTCGCGCGTTCTCCGCGCGAGTTCACCGAATCTCTGGTGGCCGTACTCACCGACCAAACGTTGCGTGATCGACTCTCAGCAGGAGCGCTCCAGCACGCAGCGACCCTTACCTGGACAGCCACCGCATTAGGAACGTTCACTCCTCTAGCGGAAGACGCCCTTCGCCGCCACAAGGAGCATGCATAGTGGCGCCACCAGTCGTCCTCGTACCTGGCTTCGCCACGTCTGCTTCGAGAACTTGGGGTGACAACGGTTGGATTGATCTGCTCGCTGACATCGGTCGCACCGCGTTCGCTCTTGATGTTCTTGGTTCAGGCTCCTGCGAGAAGCCGCATGATCCTGCGGCGTATGCAATGTTTGAACAACACCTGCTTGACCGTTTCCCGTCTGAGCCAGTCGACGCGATCGGATTCTCGCTTGGTGCTCGAACGCTCCTCACTTTGGCTGCCCTGCATCCCGATCGATTCAATTCGCTTATCGTTTCCGGTGTAGGCCGCAACCTGTTCGAACGCGATGCGACAGGCGAATCGATCGCATCAGCCATCGACGGGACCGGCGACAGCAACGACCCGACTGTTCGCTATTTCGTGCAACTGGCAGAGGCGCCCGACCAAGATCCCTTGGCTCTCGCTGCGTTCATGCGCAGGCCTTCCGCCGTTCCGATGACTCCCGAGCTTTTAGGTGCGATCACCTGCCCTGTCCTTGTTGTTTTAGGCGACAAAGACTTCGCTGGCCCGGCCGATCCGCTCATGGACGCTCTACCCGGATCTCGCCTGGTCACGCTCCGAAACGTCGACCACTTCGCCACGCCCAAGGATTTCGGCTTCATAGACGCTGCTCTCAGCTTCCTCTCAACTCAGAACTGAGTGCTCGCACGTGAGTAGCCAAGGCCAGGTTTCATCGTGGGCACCCAATTCCCGAAATCTGGCGATATCCGCACTAACTTATTAAAGCGGAAGTGATATTTCGTAAGCGCGGGAACTTTCACCCGGGCTCACCCAACACAAGGAGCGTCCATGAGCGACACATCCCAGGGTCCGGGCTGGTGGCAAGCCTCGGACGGCAAGTGGTATCCCCCGGAGCAAGCCCCCGGTGCAACACCTCAGCCGGCTGGCGGTCGACTTGATATCGGAGCTGCTCTTTCATACGGATGGGAGAAATTCGTTGCCAACCTGAGCACGATGATCCTCATCGTCGCCATCTTCTTCGGCATTCAGTTTATCTTCAACATCGCTGTCCAGTTCCTCAAACCTAACGGCCTCATCGCTGGTCTGCTCGTCGCGGGTGTCCTCATCGCGATTGCCGTCTTTGTCGGTCTCATGATCGAAGCTGGGCTCATCCGTGCGGCACTGGCGATCACTGAAGGTCGCCCTCCAGAAGCAAGCATGATGTTCTCCACAGAACGACTTGTTCCATTCGCAATCGGAGCAGTCATCGTTGCCCTCTTGTCGTTCGTTGGTATTCTGGCGTGCTGTATCGGTTACGTAGTGGTTCGATTGTTCCTTCTGTTCTGGGGATTTTACATTCTCGACCCCAAGCGCAATGACGAACCAGTCGACGCGATCAAGAATTCATACAACCTTGTAAGCAAGAACGCAGGCGATGTTCTTGTCTTTGCAATCGTTGTCGTTGTCATCAATATCGTTACGTGCGGTCTGGCAATTGGTGTTACCGAAATCGCTACTGGCTATGCCTATAAGCAGCTCAACGGCGATCCCATCGCTGCTTGATTGAGCTTTTGCTTCACAAAAGGCCCCTGTCTCTGACAGGGGCCTTTTCGCGTGCAGTAAAAAATGTGATTAACGCAGTGGAACTGCAAAGGTGTCGATCGGAGCCGGAAGTGATGTAGTTCCAGTCAGCCAAGTGTCAACAGATGCTGCGACCGAGCGCCCTTCGGCGATTGCCCAGACGATGAGGCTTTGTCCTCTGCCCATATCGCCAGCAACGAAAACGCCGTCGACGTTGGTAGCCCAAGCCTCGTCGCGAGCGACGTTGCCCCGTTCATCAATGGCGACGCCGAGCTGATCCAACAGCCCACCTTGTTCGGGTCCAACGAAGCCCATAGACAGAAAGACGAGTTCGCAGGGAAGTTCGAATTCTGAGCCTTCTACGGCTTCGAACGACGGTCTTCCATCGACAATTCCGGAAACCACTTCGACAGCGCGAAGACCGCGAAGGTTGCCCTGATCATCGCCAAGGAATTCGAGCGTGTTGACTGCGTAGACCCGATCGCCGCCCTCTTCGTGAGCTGAGGATGTTCGATAGACAATCGGCCACGTCGGCCATGGGTTTTCGCTGGGTCGGGAATCGCCCGGTCGAGACATAATCTCAAATTGATGCACAGAGGCAGCACCCTGGCGGTGAGAGGTGCCAAGACAATCAGCACCAGTGTCGCCACCACCGATAATGACAACCCGTTTCCCTTCGGCGTGGATTGGACTGCGATCGAGATCGCCTTCTTGTACACGATTGGCCAAGGGGAGAAATTCCATTGCCTGGTGAACACCGTTGAACTCCCGGCCCGGAATTGCAAGATCTCGGGCCGCCGTAGCTCCTCCTGCGAGCACCAATGCATCGAACTCAGCTCGGAGCTGTTCACCCGTGATGTCGACGCCGACGTTGCTATTGCAACGGAACTCGACGCCTTCGGCCTCGAGTTGAGCCAGCCGCCGATCGAGATGGCTTTTTTCCATCTTAAATTCCGGGATGCCGTATCGAAGGAGTCCGCCAGGACGGTCTGCACGTTCGAACACCACAACATCGTGTCCGGCTCGAGCCAATTGCTGAGCCACTGTTAGACCAGCAGGACCAGACCCAATGACTGCGACTCGTTGGCCGGTGCGCACTGTTGGAAGTTGAGGCTCAATCCATCCCTCGGACCAAGCTCGATCGATGATCTCGACCTCAACCTGCTTGATGGTTACAGGATCCTGATTGATGCCAACTACGCAAGCCGCTTCACAAGGAGCAGGACAAAGTCGCCCGGTGAACTCGGGAAAGTTGTTTGTCGCGTGAAGCCGATCAATGGCGTCTCGCCACCGATCGTGGAAAACGAGATCGTTCCAATCGGGAATCAGATTTCCGAGAGGGCAGCCGTTATTGCAGAACGGGATTCCGCAATCCATGCATCGGCTTGCCTGTTCACGAACCTTTGCGATCGGAAAATTTTCGTAGACCTCGCGCCAATCTCGAAGGCGGACCGGTACCTCTCGCCGCGAAGGAAGTTCACGATCATGTTTCAGAAAACCACTTGAGTCACCCATGACGATCCCTCCTTATCCTCTCGCCGCGGCCATGACGGCATCAATCGGGTCAGTGCCATCGGCGAGTGCTTTGCGTTCAGCCTCGAGCACTCGCTTGAAATCCTTCGGAATTACTTTGACGAACTTCGCTCCGACATCCGACCAAGATTCCAGCATCTTGTCTGCAACAACAGAGCCCGTCTCGTGACGATGACGCTCAATCCGATCTCGTAACCATTCGAGATCATCAACTTCGACTTGATCGATATCGATCATCTCAGGATTGACTCGGAGGAGGAACGTGCTGTCTGGGTCGTACACAAACGCAAGGCCACCGGACATGCCGGCGCCGAAGTTTCGACCGGTAGGACCGAGGACCACGACCCTTCCGCCGGTCATATATTCGCAGCCGTGGTCACCTACTCCTTCGACCACCGCAACCGCTCCGCTGTTTCGTACGCAGAAGCGTTCGCCGACAATTCCGCGAAGGAACATCTCACCTCCGGTCGCACCATAGAGAACAACGTTGCCAGCAATGATGTTGTCCTCGGCGGCAAACGTCGCAGTCTTCGAGGGACGAACGATGATCCGACCACCAGACAGACCTTTGCCGGTGTAATCGTTGGCATCGCCTTCGAGTTTCAGCGTTATGCCCTTTGGTAAAAACGCTCCAAAGCTTTGACCCGCTGAGCCCTCGAATGCGATTGTGATCGTATTGTCGGGAAGTCCTTCACCGCCAAAGCGGCGCGTGAGTTCGGCACCCAACATCGTTCCGACGGTCCGATTGACGTTACGGATCGGCGAAGCAATCTCGACCCGTTCACGTCGATCAAGCGCCGGGGCAGCCTGACGGATCAATTCATTGTCAAGAGCAAGTTCAAGACCATGGTCTTGGGTCGTCGTACAACGTCGGCTCGCTCCCTTGGCGATCTCAGGAAGGTAGAAAATTGGCGAAAGATCAAGCCCGGATGCTTTCCAATGCTCCACGGCCTGCACAGCATCGATCAGTTCGACCTGGCCGATCGCTTCGTCGAGTGTCCGGAAACCAAGTTCCGCAAGGAGTTCCCGCACTTCTTCAGCGATGAATTCGAAGAAATTCACTACGAATTCAGGCTTACCGTTGAATCGAGCGCGCAACTCGGGGTTTTGGGTGGCGACACCAACAGGACATGTGTCGAGGTGGCACACGCGCATCATGATGCACCCGGAGACAACGAGAGGTGCTGTTGCAAAGCCAAACTCTTCGGCGCCCAGTAGCGCGGCGACGATAACGTCGCGACCTGTTTTGAGCTGCCCATCGACCTGCACAACGATTCGGTCGCGAAGATTATTCAGCAACAGGGTCTGTTGAGTTTCGGCGAGTCCGAGTTCCCACGGTCCGCCAGCGTGTTTCAGTGAAGTAAGCGGTGAAGCGCCGGTACCTCCGTCGTGGCCGGAAATGAGCACCACGTCGGCATGGGCCTTAGAAACGCCGGCGGCAACAGTTCCAACGCCAACCTCCGATACGAGTTTCACGTGAACGCGTGCCTCGTTATTCGCGTTCTTGAGGTCATGAATAAGCTGCGCTAAATCCTCGATTGAATAGATGTCGTGGTGCGGCGGAGGTGAGATCAGCCCGACGCCTGGGGTTGAATGACGAGTTTTCGCCACCCACGGGTACACCTTGTGTCCCGGAAGTTGACCGCCTTCGCCCGGCTTTGCGCCCTGGGCCATTTTGATCTGGAGATCATCGGCATTAACGAGATACTCGCTCGTCACGCCAAATCGACCCGAAGCAACTTGCTTAATTGCGGAACGCTTTGAATCACCGTTGGCTAGAGGAATGAAACGCTCAGCGTCTTCTCCACCTTCGCCTGTGTTGGACTTTCCGCCGATTCGGTTCATGGCGATCGCCAAAGTTTCATGGGCTTCGGCAGAAATCGAACCGTAGGACATAGCCCCGGTAGAGAATCGCTTCACGATTTCGGTAACTGATTCAACTTCGTCGATGGGTACCGAAGGCCGCGCGTTGACGTTGAGCTCAAACAGTCCACGCAGAGTCGAGAGATTCTTTGACTGGTCGTTGATTAGCGCGGTGTATTCCTTGAAAATGTCGTAACGACCAGAACGGGTTGAGTGCTGAAGTTTGTAAACAGTTTCGGGATTGAAGAGGTGGAATTCACCTTCGCGGCGCCATTGGTATTCGCCTCCGGCCTCGAGAGTCCTGTGTGCGCGTTCCGTCGGGTTCACCGGATAGGCCAAACTGTGGCGAGTCGCAACCTCTTGGGCAATTTCATCGAGACCAATACCACCGAGACGACTGACGGTGCCGCTGAAATACTCGTCGACGAGGTCACGAGCTAAACCAGTGGCCTCGAAGATCTGCGCACCGGTATACGACGCAACAGTTGAGATCCCCATCTTCGACATGACCTTCAAGACGCCCTTGCTCGAAGACTTGATGTAACTGGAGATCGCCTTGACGGGATCGTTCATCTCGCTTCGACCCTCGGCAATGAGATCTTCAATCGTCTCAAAGGCGAGGTATGGATTGATCGCAGCAGCGCCGTAACCAATCAGGAGACACATGTGGTGTACCTCGCGTGCGTCTCCAGCTTCGACGATAAGTCCCACCCGGGTACGCGTCTTTTGGCGAATCAGATGATGGTGGACAGCACTAGTGAACAAAAGCGAAGGGATCGGTGCCATTTCGGCATCGGAACCCCGATCTGACAGCACGAGCATGGTGGCTCCGGCTTCGATCGCGTCGTTCGCTAAGCGACGCACATTCGCCAACGCTTTCTCGAGTCCTTCTCCCCCAGCAGCAACCGGATAGAGACAAGGGATCACAACAGTTCGAAAATCAGATGCACCTTCGTTATCAGCGATATGCACGAGAGTACGAAGTTCGTTGTTGTCGAGAATTGGGCGCTCAATCACGATCTGTCGACACGAGG
>JAEMTX010000021.1:0-1968 GCA_016462055.1 Acidimicrobiia bacterium
AACGTCTTGTCGATGGCTGGGACATCGGGACGCACGCGCACAACATGCTGATCGGACAGGTCGATGTCCGCAGCGGTTTCATCGGGACTAATCGTGGTCTCGACGTCAGGCTCGCTTAAACGCTCCGACTTTGGCGGATCGAAAGACAGCGAAGGTTGTTGCGGATCGGCGACCATTTCAGCGCCGCTCCGAGTGACCCAAGGGGATCAGAGACCGAGTTCCGACTTGAGAGCGTCGACGCGATCGGTACGTTCCCAAGTGAACGCATCGCCTATGCGACCGAAGTGACCGTAGGCCGCCGTCTGCTTGTAGCGGGGCTTACGAAGATCAAGGTCGCGGGCAATCGCGGCGGGACGAAGGTCGAAGACATTACGCACTGCTGCGGCGATCTTCTCTTCGTCGACCGTGTTGGTGCCGAAGGTCTCGACCATGATCGAAACCGGATGCGCCACACCAATGGCGTAAGCAACCTGGACTTCACAACGATCGGCCGCACCAGCAGCCACCACGTTCTTCGCAACCCAACGAGCAGCGTAAGCAGCGGAACGATCGACCTTCGAAGGATCTTTGCCTGAGAATGCGCCACCACCGTGACGAGCCATGCCGCCGTAGGTGTCGACGATGATTTTGCGACCAGTGAGCCCTGCGTCCCCAACGGGACCGCCGATAACGAATCGGCCAGTCGGATTCACGAGCACCTGGTAATCGTCATTGGCGAACTGTGCGGGGATGACTGGTCGAATGACGTGTTCGATGAGGTCAGGGCGAATCGCATCTTCACGATCGATGCCTTCATCGTGCTGGGTTGAGATCAAGACGGTGCGCAAACGAACAGGCTTGCCATTTTCGTAATCGAAGGTGACCTGCGTTTTTCCATCGGGACGAAGGTACGGAACTGTTCCGGCCTTGCGGACATCAGCAAGACGTTCAGCCATGCGATGAGCAACGTGAATCGGCAGCGGCATAAGCACGTCGGTTTCGTTACACGCGTAACCGAACATCATTCCTTGGTCGCCTGCGCCCTGCTTATTAAGGATGTCTTCACCTGACGTGCCGGTGCGAACCTCTTCGGAGTCGTCAACGCCTTGGGCGATATCGGAAGACTGCGCATCGAGACTGACCATGACGCCCACGGTTTCGCCGTCGTAGCCATAGGACTCGCGGTCATAACCGATGCCCTTGATGGTGTCGCGAACGATGCTGGGGATGTCGACGTAACCCGTGGTCGTGACCTCGCCGGCGATGATGGCTAAGCCTGTGGTCACGAGGGTCTCACATGCGACACGACTCATTGGGTCGTTGGCCAACATGGCATCGAGGATGGCGTCGGAGATCTGATCAGCCATCTTGTCGGGATGGCCTTCGGTGACCGATTCTGAAGTGAAAGTCCAGTTACTCACGGGAAGCTCCTGTGTGATTGGTTCGGGGAGAAACCTAGTCGGGCCGAGGCCCTTAGCGGTCGGACCTAAGCGCCACGACAGCATCGAGGACCGCCTTGGCGACCGCTCGTTTGTCGGTGAGGCCAATACTGATGTCATCGGAAGTAGCCGAGAGAATCGTCACTGCATTGGTGTCGTGTTCAAAGCCCACGCCATCGGCGCTGACATCGTTGGCCACGATCAGATCGAGATTCTTACGCTGAAGTTTGCCGCGCGCATTTTCCACGACGTTTGTGGTTTCAGCAGCGAAGCCCACGATGACCTGACCAAGCGCTTTCCGCTGGCCAAGATCGACAAGAAAATCATGTGTCGGTTCAAGAACTATTCGGGGCTCGCCTTGCGCGCCCAGTTCGTCCTTCTTGATCTTGTGGTCGGCGATCGTGGCCGGGCGGAAGTCAGCAATCGCTGCAGCCATCACGATGACATCGTGTGAATCGGCTCGAGGCATGACAGCGGCTTCCATGTCGGCCGCGCTCACAACCTCAACAACGTCAACGCCCACCGGTGCGGGCAAACTTGCGGTGGTAAC
>JAEMTX010000021.1:1978-15065 GCA_016462055.1 Acidimicrobiia bacterium
AACGAGGGTGACCTTCGCTCCACGTGACAACGCTTCCGCCGCGATTGCATAGCCCTGCTTGCCTGAGGAGCGATTCGTAATCACTCGCACCGGGTCGATTGCTTCGCGAGTTCCGCCCGCAGTCACAAGAACCCGCACGCCCGCTAAATCGTCATTCGCCGACAGTGCTCGTTCAATTGCGGCCACGATGTCGGCGGGTTCGGCAAGGCGACCAGTACCGATATCGCCACCGGCAAGGCGCCCTTCGCCCGGAGGCACGATGATGACGCCACGAGACGCGAGCAACGCGAGATTGTCTTGCACCGCCGGGTGTTCCCACATCTCGGTATGCATCGCCGGGCAGATGACAACCGGGGCCCGGGTGGCAATGAGGGTGGCGGTAAGAAGATCATCGGAATAGCCATGGGCATAGGCCGAGATCAATCGAGCGGTGGCCGGTGCCACCACAATGAGATCGTTGTCCTGACCAAGACGGGTATGAGGAATGGGCGAGGATTCATCCCAGAGCGAGGTTTGCACTTTTTCTGAAGCGAGTGCCGACAGCGTTGTCTCGCCAATGAAGTGCGTTGCCCCTTCGGTCATGATCGGCACGACATGCGCGCCAGCATCGACAAGACGACGACAAACGTCGACCGCCTTGTACGCGGCAATGCCCCCGGTTACTCCCAGGACGATGCGACGGGATGCGAGGGTCATACCCGCAGAACCGACAACAGGTCGGTCAGTCTGCCTCAGGTGCTTCGTCGACGGCCTCAGCCAGTTCAACGGTTTCGTCAATGCCCTCGACGACATCCTCTTCAAGGATCTCGTTGGGATCAACGCGCACAGGGATGATCATGTCAGCAGAGATTTCTTCAAACGCGATCGAAAGTGGCTTGCGGGCCAGTGAGGTGACCTGCGGCGGAACGTTGGAGCCCTGTCCTTCACCAAGTTGGTTGAAGTAGGCATTGATCTGCCGGGCGCGCTGGGCGCCAAGTGACACGAGCGTGAAACGCGAATCGACCTTCGAAAGAAGAACTTCGATACGGGGATCCACCATTGAGTCATGAATCTGAGCCACAGCACACCTTCGTTACGGATTGGGGACGGACTGACAAGAACGATCATTCACTCTGCGGAACCGAACAATCGGCCTCGGAGAGGAGGAGGAAGCCTACCGCAGTCCCCCATCCAGACCACATTGCCGAGTGGCAATGGGTATCTGGCAGTTCTTTTAGGCCGATCGCCGCTCGGCAATGAGCGCAGCAACCTCGGCAACGGTTCGCTCGAGATCGTCGTTGACGATGCAGATCGCTCCGAGACGATGACCTTCGGCTAATTCGGCCTGAGCCACCGCAATGCGGCGTTCGGCCTGCTCCGGCGGGTCGCCTCGACCTCGGAGTCGTTCAGCCTGAACTTCGGCTGACGGCGGTTCAAGCAGCACAAAGAGGCAATCGGGAACCCGTTCGAGGACCTGCGCCGCGCCCTGAACATCGATTTCGAGGATCACGTCCTTGTCGTCGGCACCTTCAGGCCAAGGGGTCCCATAGAAATTTCCAAGGAACTCGGCATATTCAAGGAATCCACCCGCTGCGACGTGGGCCTCGAATTCCTCCCGAGTCGCCCAGATGTAGGCATCTTCAGGCTCACTCGGGCGTCGTTCACGGGTGCTCCATGAACGCGAGAGCCACAGAGTCTGATCAACGTCGATAAGGCGAGCGACAACTGTGCCTTTCCCTACTCCCCCAGGCCCACAAACGACAATGATCACGAGCGCGGAATCAGTTACCGAACGCGCCCAGCAGGGCCTTACGTTGCTGATCGCCTAATCCTCGAAGTCGACGCGTGTCGGCGATGCCGATGTCGGTCATGGCTCGACGTGCTTTGACCTTTCCGACACCGGGAAGCGATTCGAGAATGGCAAGAACTTTGATACCTGCCACAAGTTCGTCGGTGCCGGCAAGTTCAAGTACCTGCGAAAACACCAGCTCACCCGTTTTCAACTTGTCTTTGACGATGGCGCGGGCCCGACGCGCTTCGGCGGCCTTCGCTAGAGCGGCCTGCCGTTGTTCAGGTGTGAGAGCAGGAGGCTGCGGCATGGCGGAGACCCTAGCCGTTGCCCTCCGACACCCGTCCGGGCGAGGACAACGATTCCTCAACCGATGGCGTCTGCGACCTCTGCAGCGATTGAAATAGCGGCCTGAATGGGGTCTGCGGCATGGGTCACGGCTCGCCCGATGACGAGAACATCGGCTCCCGATGCAATCGCTGACGCGGGGGTGGCTGGTCGAGCCTGGTCATCGACGTTCACTCCCACTGGTCGGATCCCGGGCACAACAGTGACGACATCGACTGTTAGCGACCGCACCGTTGCGAGATCACTCGCTGAACACACCAGCCCTCCACAACCTGCTTCAAGGACGATGCCAACGCGCTGTTCGAGCACAGCAAGATCGGCCTGTTCGCTTGTAAGCACGGTGATGCCGAGGCAGATCGGTGCCGGCAGTCCCGCCGCAGATGCACCAGCGGTAACACCCTCGACTCCGGCGCGTAGGTGATCGACGCCTGCTCGCGTGTGCACGGTCAGGTAGGAAACGCCTAATGAACCCATGACGCGAGCGGCCTTGTTCACTGTGGTCGGAATATCAAGCAATTTCAGATCGGCAAAAACCGCGAACCCGTCCTCGATCATTACTTCGATTGCTTCGGGTCCTGCGGCGCTGAACAGTTCCAAACCTACTTTTGCGACGCCAAACCACGGTCGTAAGAGGTGTGCGAGGCGTCGAGCTTCGACGACATCGTCGACATCGAGCGCAAGGGCAAGACGAGAACGGATGGCTTCGGGCGCACCGTTTGAGAAGTCAACGATGTCAGCGGCCATGAACAACTCCGATCAGTTCGCGTACCGAACCAACACTGCGCTCGGCGCACCACTCTTCGATCTCTTTTAGAACTCGGGCAACACTGCGAGGGTCGGCGAATGACGCGGTACCGACTTGAATCGCGCTTGCTCCAGCCATCATCAATTCGATTGCATCGACACCGCGAGCAACTCCACCGACACCGATGATCGGAATTTCGGGAAATGCCGCGTGTACATCGTGTACTGCTCGAACCGCAACAGGATGAATTGCTGGTCCGGACAGTCCGCCGCCTCCGCCACCAAGTCGATAGGTACGCGTTTCTGTATCGATCGCCATTCCCAGAACGGTGTTCACGAGAGTGACCGCGTCGGCGCCGGCGGAGTGCGCCGCCTTCGCTATGGACGCGAGATCAGAAACATTTGGACTGAGCTTCGCCCACATCGGACGGCCACAAACTGAAGCAGCTTGAATCGCTTCTGCAGTTGTCTCGGGAGCATGGGCAAACATGCGATTGCGATCGTGAAGATTTGGACACGAAACATTTACTTCGACAGCTACAACTTCGATCGGAGCATCTCGCAGAAGTTCCGCGGCTTTTGCATAGTCCTCGATTGTTGTTCCCCAAATACTGGCAACGACCGTTGCCCCGGTAGCGATGACCGCCGGAAGTTCCTCTTCGAGCCACTTGCGCACGCCGGGACCTTGCAAACCAACGCTATTAATCATGCCGGCAGGGGTTTCGTGAACCCGTGGCGCAGCATTTCCCGCCCACGGTTCTGGTGACAGCGATTTCACGACCACAGCACCCAGTGTCGAAAGATCGACATAGGCCCCGAGTTCGTCGCCGTGTCCGGCTGTTCCGGACGCAGTCATTACAGGGTTAGCCAACGTGACTGAACCCACTGTTGTTGTGAGATCCACAGGCTCTTTGGAAACCCGGCGTCTTGCCATCAGGCTGCTCCCCCACGACGCACGCCTTGGTGATATTCCTGCAGCGAGCGCACTTCAAGTGGATGAGATTGGCGGTCGGCCATTCCGTTGACTGCAGCCAGACCCGCTGCGGCTGTCGTAAGAAGCGGGATGTTGTGCTTGCCGGCAGCAGCGCGAATGTGAGCACCGTCGGCACGAGGTCCGCGACCTCGAGGCGAATTCACCACGAGAACAACCTCGCCACTTTCGATGAGATCAACCGCGTCCTGACCGTCGGGTTCGCCGAGCTTGGCCACGACTGTTGCGACCTCGATGCCGTTACGAGTCAGATAGTCGGCGGTACCCGAAGTGGCGGCGATTGAGAATCCGAGTTCGCGGAAACGTTGCGCGGTTTTCACGCCCACCTTTTTGTCCCGGTCGGCGAGCGAAAGGAACACCATGCCCGAGGTCGGAAGATTTGTGCCGGCAGCAAGCTGACTCTTGGCAAAGGCCAGCCCGAAGGTCAGATCGATTCCCATCACTTCGCCAGTTGAGCGCATCTCGGGACCAAGCAACGCATCGGCTTCGGGGAAACGGCTGAAGGGCAGCACCGCTTCCTTCACGGCGATGTGATCGCCCTGCACTGGTTCAGACAGCAAACCTTCTGTGCGCAGTTCAGCGAGTGTTGCCCCCAGCATGACCCGAGCGGCCACCTTCGCCAACGGGACGCCCGTGGCTTTAGCGACAAACGGCACCGTGCGACTGGCGCGTGGATTGGCTTCGATCACAAAGACCTGCCCGCTCTTCACTGCGTACTGCACGTTGAGAAGTCCGATCACGCCCAGGGCATTGGCGATGCGTTGGCTGTAGTCAACAAGCACCGCCATCGTTTCGATCGAAAGTGAGTACGGCGGGATGACACATGCTGAGTCGCCGGAATGAACGCCAGCTTCTTCGACGTGTTCCATGATTCCACCGATGACAAAGTCGCCAGTTGCATCGCGGATCGAATCAACATCGACTTCGGTTGCATCTTCGAGAAAGCGATCGACTAGCACCGGACGCTCAGCAGAAAGCCCGCCTTCTTTTCCGAGACTGCCGAAACTTGCAAGCTGCGCCATGGCGACACGAAGACCTTCGTCGTCATAGACGATCTCCATTGCTCGGCCACCGAGCACGTAACTGGGACGAACGAGTGCCGGATACCCGATTCGATTCGTGATGGCGAGAGCCGCATCGATATCGACAGCGGTGCCACCGGCCGGCTGCGGAATCTCAAGACGAGCGCAGAGTGCATTCCAGAGTTCGCGGTCTTCTGCGGCATCGATCGATGCAGGAGGGGTTCCGGCAATAAGTTCGACCGGAAGCGTGTTGGACAGCTTGAGCGGAGTTTGACCACCAAGGGACACGATGACGCCCACTGGCTTTTCAGCATCGATGATGTTCATCACATCTTCGTGAGTGAGCGGTTCGAAATAGAGGCGATCGCTGGTGTCGTAATCGGTGGAAACTGTTTCCGGATTGCAGTTCACCATGATGGTTTCGAATCCGGCATCGCGCAGAGCAAAGGAAGCGTGAACGCAGCAGTAATCGAATTCGATTCCTTGGCCGATTCGATTTGGTCCGGAACCGAGAATGATGACCTTCTGGCGATCCGAAGGCGACACCTCGTCGGTGTCCTCCCATGTCGAGTAGTGATACGGGGTCTTCGCATCAAATTCGGCTGCGCAGGTATCGACCGTCTTGTAAGTCGGCACGACGCCAAGTTCGAGACGACGGGTGCGCACTTCGGCCTCGGTGCGATTCCAAAGCCAGGCCAGCTGGGCATCGGAGAAACCCAAACGCTTTGCTCGACGCCAGCCAAGGCGAGTGAGGTCGTCGAACCCCACTTCGGAAAGGTGGGCACGTTCTTCCGTGATCGCACACATTTGGTCGAGGAACCATGGATCGACTCTGGTGGCGGCGTAGACCTCGTCGATGGACTTGCCGCGACGCATCACGGCTTCGAGTTGGAAGATTCGATCTGGAGTGCCAATGCACGCCTGCGCGAGGAGTTCATCGAGTGGAATGTCGTCGTATTCCGCCTCGCCGGGATCGCAGTTCAGACCAAAGCGACCTTGCTCAAGCGATCGCAATCCCTTTTGCAACGATTCGGGGAAGGTGCGGCCGATTGCCATCACCTCTCCTACAGATTGCATCTGAGTACCCAACACGCCACTCGTGCCGGGGAACTTTTCAAAAGCCCAGCGCGGAATCTTTGTAACCACGTAATCGATTGTGGGTTCGAAAGATGCTGGGGTCATCTTGGTGATGTCATTGGGAATTTCGTCGAGCGTGTAACCAACCGCAAGGCGCGCTGCGATCTTTGCAATTGGGAATCCCGTTGCCTTCGAGGCGAGCGCAGAGGAGCGAGAAACTCGCGGATTCATTTCGATAACGACCATGTCGCCGTTTTCGGGGTTCACCGCAAACTGAACGTTCGAACCACCGGTTTCGACACCCACTCGACGCATCACTGCGAATGCTGCATCGCGCATGAGCTGGTACTCGTGGTCCGAAAGAGTCTGGGCCGGAGCGACGGTGATTGAGTCGCCTGTGTGTACGCCCATCGGGTCGATATTTTCAATCGAGCACACGATCACGCAGTTGTCGGCATGATCGCGCATCACTTCGAGTTCGTATTCTTTCCAGCCAGCGATCGAGGTTTCGATCAGGATTTCGGAGATCGGGCTCGACTCGAGGCCGTAGGCGGCAATCTTTTCGAACTCTTCCATCGTCGAGGCAATGCCGGTTCCGTGTCCGCCCAAGATGTAGGCCGGACGAATAACCGCAGGGAGTCCGATAGAGCCGATAACCGCCATGGCCTCTTCGAGGGTGTGCGCTGAACCGGAGATTGGAGTGGCGAGGCCGATTTCGGCCATGGCTTGTTTAAACAGTTCGCGATCTTCCGCTGTGGCAATGGCAAGCGCATCTGCGCCGATCATTTCCACGTCGTACTGCGCGAGCACACCTGCTTCTTCAAGAGCCATCGCGAGATTCAGTGCGGTCTGACCGCCGAGTGTCGGCAAGAGAGCATCGGGGCGTTCGCGTTCGATGATGCGAGTGAGTACTTCGATATCGAGAGGTTCGATGTAGGTCGCGTCGGCGAAATCTGGATCGGTCATGATCGTTGCTGGATTCGAATTTGCGAGTACGACTCGGTAGCCCTCTTCACGAAGGATCCGACAGGCTTGCGTTCCTGAATAATCGAATTCGCATGCCTGGCCGATAACGATCGGACCGGATCCGATCAGCAGGATGGTTTTGATGTCATTACGGCGCGGCATCAGTTGGTTCCCTTCACGGAATCCATGAGTTCATCGAACATGGTGAACAAGTACGCGGCATCGTGTGGACCAGGCCCAGCTTCAGGGTGGTATTGCACACTGAACGCCGGAAGATCAAGACTTCGGAGACCTTCGACGACACCATCGTTAAGATTTCGATGCGTGACCTCAACCTTCTTGCCAAGCGAACCATCGTCGACCGCGTAGTTGTGATTCTGACTGGTGATCTCGACGGTTCCCGTGTCGAGACGTCGCACAGGATGATTTCCGCCATGGTGACCGAATGGAAGTTTGTAGGTCTTGGCCCCAAGTGCGGTTGCTAGTAATTGGTGACCAAGACAGATACCAAAAATCGGAACTTCGCCTAACAGCCCGTCGATGATCTGCGGGGCTCCGACCACCGCGGCAGGATCGCCAGGACCATTCGAAAGAAATACACCGTCAGGATTGCGCGCTAAGACCTCTGAGGCCGGAGTGCCTGCGGGCACAACTTCGACAGTTGCGATCCCCGACAGGTGACGAAGGATCGTGGTCTTAATTCCGAAGTCGTAAGCCACAACGCGTTTCGGCGTGCGACCACTCGGGCCAGTGAACGCGTACTCATAAGGATCATCGCAGGTCACCAAACCGACAAGGTCGACGCCGCTTGTTCCGTGTTCGGCTTTTGCCGCAGCGAGCAATGCTGATTCAGACGCCGAACCGAATGCGCCAGGCATGGCACCAAGGTCGCGGATGTGACGAGTGAGCCGTCGAGTGTCGATACCCGCTATGCCGGGAACTCCGGCGTTCTGAAGAAACGATTGCAGATCACCTTCGGAACGCCAGTTGCTCCGACGTCGAGCCATGTCGCGAATGATGATGCCCCGGGTAAACGGTCGCCGTGATTCGTCGTCGAATGTCGTGACGCCGTAGTTCCCGATATGTGGATAGGTAAACGTGATGAGCTGCCCGGCATAGGAAGGATCGGTAATGATCTCCTGATATCCGGTAAGGGCGGTATTGAACACGACTTCGCCAGAGGTGACGCCATCAGCACGCTGAGCCCCGATTGATTCACCTTCGAACACGGTGCCGTCGGCGAGAACCAGCAGTGCTTCTTCAATACTGCTCATCGTTGTGCCTCTCCATCGAGAACGGTTGGGACGCCACATAGGAACGTGTGTCGTACCTTTCCGCGCACGACGCGCCCTGCATATGGCGTGTTATTGGATTTACTCGCGAGTGCTGATGGGTCGACGGCCCACTCGAGGGCTGGATCGAATACCACGAGGTGCGCTAGTTCATCGGCTTGGACATTGCGACCGTGAATGTCGTCGATGCAAGCGATCGCTGCTGGGTTCCATGACATCTTGGCGATGAACTCGGTCATGGAAAGCACCCCGGGTTCGACCAGTTCGGTGATGCCGAGAGCAAGCGCGGTTTCGAGCCCGAGCATTCCGCATGGCGCATGATCGAACGGCGCCTCTTTGACATCGTCGGTGTGAGGAGCGTGATCGGTGGCAATCGCATCGATGGTGCCGTCGGCCAAGCCTGCCTTTACCGCCGCGACATCTTCCGCGGTTCGCAGCGGTGGATTGACTTTGAAAACCGGATCGTAGGAAGCGACTTCGGCATGCGTGAGGGTGAAGTGATGGGGAGTGGCTTCGGCCGTGACATTGAGGCCGCTGGCTTTCGCTTCGCGCACGAGCGCAACAGCTCCTGCGGTTGAGAGATGTTGGAAGTGCACAGCCATCCCCGTGAGGCGCGAGAGGGCGATGTCGCGAAACACCATGAGTTCCTCGGCTTCGGCCGGTATGCCGGGAATGCCGAGGCGGCTCGACCATTCGCCTTCGTGCATGTGTCCGCCATGACTCAGCGCTTCCACTTCGCAGTGCTGGGCCAACACCACCGGTTCTGGCAAACCCGACGCATATTCGAGGGCACGGCGCATGAGTCGATCGTTCTGAACTCCGCAACCGTCGTCGGTGAAGATTCGAACGCCGGCCGCAGCCAGTTCTGCCATTGGTGAAAGCGCATCGCCTTCACGACCGAGAGTGATCGAGGCTGACGAACGCACATCGCATAAGCCTGCTGCGAGTCCGGCATCGAGCACTTGGCGAACGACAGCGACTGAATCAATGGTCGGTTCGGTATTCGGCATTGCTACCACTGCGGTGTAGCCACCGAGCGCGGCGGCTCGACTTCCGCTTTCGATCGTTTCTGCTTCTTCTCGGCCCGGTTCACGCAAGTGCGTATGGATGTCAACGAATCCGGGGGAAACGACACACCCAGTGACATCGAGTACCGGTGCCTTCGTGAGACCGAGTGCCTTGAGATCAAGATCGATACCGACTGCAGCAATCGTTCCATCGGGAGCGATTGCGACGTTGGCAATTCGTTCACCGGTCCGATCGACGACCCGCCCACCAGTGAGAATCCATCCTGCTGACTCGGGCACAGTTGCCTTTCGGTTCGTCGAGTTGTTGTTTGAGTTCTTAGACATCGGGTTCGCCTCCCCAAGTGGTTCCGCTTCCGAGGAGAAGGAACAGAACCGCCATACGAACTGCGACTCCGTTGCGAACCTGGTCGACGATGACAGTGTTCGGAAGATCGGCAACCGCAGCGTCGATTTCGACCCCTCGATTCATAGGACCGGGATGCATGATCAGGGCGTGGTCAGGGAGCAGCTCTGCACGCCGTTCGTTCAGTCCGTAGCGAGCGCTGTATTCGCGGATAGTCGGGATGAGTGCCTCGGTCATGCGTTCGCGCTGCATCCGGAGCATGTAGCAAACATCGACCGTTGGTAGTACGACGTCGATATCGGTGCTCACCTTGACTGGCCAGCCTTCGAGGCTCGGTGGCAGCAGGGTTGGCGGTGCAACCAAGGTGACCTCGGCGCCAAGGGCAGTAAAGGCTGCGATATTGCTGCGAGCGACTCGCGAATGACGGATGTCGCCGACGATGGCGATCCGCTTACCGGTGATGTCGCCTAACCGCTGGCGAATTGTGTAGCAATCGAGCAGTGCTTGCGTGGGATGTTCGTGCCATCCGTCGCCGGCGTTGATTACCGCACTTGTCGCCCATTGTGCGATTTGTCGGGGAACGCCCGCCGAAGCGTGCCGAACCACGATCGCGTCGACCCCCATGGCCTCGATGGTTTCGATGGTGTCACGCAATGACTCCCCCTTCTTCACCGAGGAAGTGCTTACGCTGAAATTCATGGTGTCGGCCGAAAGCCGCTTGGCAGCAGTTTCAAAGCTGAGTCGGGTACGTGTGGAATCTTCAAAGAAGAGCGAAACCACAGTGCGACCGCGCAGTGCCGGGACTTTCGGGATTGTTCTTTCGCTTACCTCGACGAATGAATCGGTGAGGGTCATGACCTCGGATATGC
The DNA here is from genome assembly GCA_016462055.1 of Acidimicrobiia bacterium. GTDB lineage: Bacteria > Actinomycetota > Acidimicrobiia > Acidimicrobiales > Acidimicrobilacustridaceae > Acidimicrobilacustris. Next base: position 12,427 of record JAEMTX010000021.1, read on the forward strand.
CCGTTGCAATATCGGGACCAAGATCAGAAATCGACAACAAACTGCGCAAGCGACCGTGGCGTGGGTTGGTGACTGGTCGATTCACTTGACCATCTCCCCGAGGTCGACACCCTCGGAGGTGACATCGACGGCTTCGTCGCGTCGTGTCGGAAGGTTCTTGCCGACATAGTCGGGCCTGATCGGCAGTTCTCGATGGCCCCTATCGACCATCACTGCCAGTTGCACGGCTCGTGCTCTTCCGTAGTCAGACAGAGCATCGAGCGCAGCTCGGATTGTGCGTCCGGTGAACAGGACGTCGTCGACCAGGATCACCGTGCGGCCGTCGAGGTCGCAAGGAATGTCGGTGACGGTCTCGGGCAACACCGGCCGAAGCCCAATGTCGTCTCGGTAGAACGCAACATCGAGACAACCAACTGGGACTTCCGTGCCGTCGATCAGTTCAAGGGCATCGCAGAGTCGGGAGGCAAGCGGTACACCCCCGGTCTGCAAGCCGATCACAACGAGGCTATCGAGACCCTGGTTTCGCTCGATGATTTCGTGGGCCATGCGTTTGGTGGCCCGCTTCATGTCATCTGCAGTCATGACCCGGGTGCGGGCAACAAAAACGCCCCCATATGGGGGCGTAAGGCGTCGTTCGCGTTCAGCCACGTTCGTGGTCCTTCCTGTCCGTCCGGGCCTCACGGGACCCGCTTAACGATCAGAAGGAGAGTGTATCGCGTCTTAGCGAACCGCGCCTGCTACCGCTGAGAGCACGCCATTTACATAGCGACTGCTGTCATCGGTGCTGTAGGACTTCGCCAATTCCACCGCTTCGGAGATGACCACTGCGGTCGGAACATCGGGCCGGTGGATGAGTTCGTAGGTAGCCAACCGAAGTATGGCTCGATCGAGTGCCGGCATGCGATCGACATCCCAGTTGCGGGCGTGGCTCGCGATGACCGCATCGAGTTCTGCCTGATTCGCTCCGACTCCGACGACAAGTTCGGTAGCGAATTCATCGGGACCAACAGGCAACGCGGCCAAGACATCGGCAATTGCGTTGCCTTTCATCTCGGTTTCGTAGAGGAGGTGAAAAGCGCGCTCGCGAGCGTCATGTCGATTGGTTGCGTTTCCGAAATCTTCGCTCACGCCCGGGTCAGATATTCGCCGGTGCGGGTGTCAACCTTGACGCGATCATTTGGGTCCACAAACAGAGGGACCTGAATGACAAGCCCGGTTTCAAGAGTGGCGGGTTTGCGGGCACCAGAAACACGATCACCTTGGATACCGGGCTCGGTTTCGGCGATATTCAATTCGACCGCGGCTGGCAATTCGATGCCAACGATCTCGTCGCCGTACATCTTGAGAACTGCTTCGCCATTTTCGACCAGATAGTTCGAGGCATCACCAAGTGAAGATGGGCCGACATTGAGCTGATCAAAGGTCGTGTTGTCCATGAAGACATAGTCATCGCCTGAGCGGTAGAGAAACTGCATCTCCCGCTTGTCGATCATGGCTCGCTCGACTTTTTCACCGGCACGGAAGGTGCGCTCGACGACGGCGCCATTGCGAGCGTTTTTGAGGGTTGTGCGAACGAAAGCGACACCCTTGCCCGGCTTCACATGCTGGAACTCAACAATTTCGAACAGCACGCCTTCGATATCGAGGGCCATACCGTTCTTAATGTCGTTCGTGGTGATCGTGGGCATCGGGGCCTTCCTGGTCCGAAACCGTGACGCAGGTCAGGGCTTCGGTGACTTCGTTGTGTGAGTGAGGGGTCGGCACCCATCGGGGGTGACGACGACGCTGTCTTCCATTCGGACCCCGCCGTACGCCGGGAGGTAAACACCCGGTTCGACGGTGACGACTTCGCCGGGTGAAAGCGTATCAGCGCTGGTCGCGGACACTCTCGGAGCCTCATGGATGTCCAGACCAACCCCGTGGCCGGTGCCATGGGTGAAGGAATCAAGCCAACCGGCTTCGGCGATGACCGAACGAGCGGCCGCATCAATCTCCGATGCCGGCACGCCTGGTCCTACTGCTGCGACACCTGCTTGGTTCGAAGCCGTAACAACCTCAAGCATCCGCAGACAGGTGGGATCGACCTCGCCAATTGCGACAGTTCTGGTCATGTCAGAGCAATAGCCATCGACAATGCAGCCAAAGTCGATCACGACAAGGTCGCCATCTTGGATACGACGATCGGTAGGCCGCGCATGGGGCTTGGCCCCGTTCGGACCAGACGCAACGATGGTTTCAAAACTTGTGCCCGAGGCTCCGAGCTGACGCATGGCCGAATCAAGAGCAAGAGCGAACTCCGATTCGGTGAGGCCATCGAGTAACGAGGATCGACGCTCAGCGAGCGCAGCATCAGCGATCGCAGCAGCAAGTTCCATGCGTGCGAGTTCTGCGGTGTCTTTCGAGCGACGAAGTGTTTCTACGACTCCGGTGGTGGCCACTATCTGTTGAGCGCTGAACCAGTCGTCGGCATAGCGACGCTGAGCCGACCACGAGATGTGGTCGGCTTCGAGGCCAATTCGCGATGCCGAACCCGCAATCGAAGCAACGACTTCACGTTGAGCGGTCGAGGTGATCTCGAGACGCGACGGCGCACCTGACGCTGAAAGTTGATCGGCAGCCTGTTCGGTATAGCGACCGTC
>JAEMTX010000021.1:15075-16553 GCA_016462055.1 Acidimicrobiia bacterium
GTAGATGCGGAAGTCACGTCGCTCACTTCAACAGTGTTGCCACTGCGTCGACGGCGAGGCGGTATCCATCGCCACCGAATCCGGCGATGGTCCCCGTGGCCACCGGGGCAACCACAGAGGTCTTACGCCATTCCTCGCGAGCCGCTGGGTTTGAAAGGTGCAACTCAATAATTGGCCCATCGAACGCTGCGAGCGCATCGTGTAGCGACCAGGCGTAATGCGTGAAAGCCCCAGGATTGAAGATGATGGCCGCACATCGGCGACGCGCACCATGAATTGCGTCGACGAGTTCTGACTCGGCATTCGACTGCAAATGTTCAATGACGAGCCCGTGGCCTTCCGCTGCCGCAGTTGCCGTGGCTACGTGCTCAGCGAGGGTCGAGGTGCCGTAGATCTCGGGCTCACGATCGCCGAGAAGATTGAGGTTCACTCCTGAAAGCAAGAGAACAATGGGAGCGTTCGACATCAGCGGTCTCCTTCGGCACGAATGGCATCAATTGAGTCTTCGATAAGTGAGATCTCGACTCCGGTGACAGATTCAACCCCATTGGGGCCGTCGAGAACGAACGTAATTCCATCGAGCGCTTTTTTGTCTCGACCCATGAGGGCGATGAGTTCGGCGTTTTGCAGGCCAGAGGGAAGCGTCATCGGCAGGTCGTAGGCCCCCACGACACGGCGGTGTTCGGCAACACGATCCGCATCGATTCGGCCCAAACGATGCCCGAGTTCAGCAGCAAAGATCAGCCCGATCGCTACTGCTTCTCCGTGGCGAAGATCGTGATCGCCCGCAATTTCAATGGCGTGAGCCAACGTGTGCCCGTAATTCAGTGTGGCTCGGGCACCGCCCTCGCGCTCATCGCTGGCAACAACTGCTGCTTTGATCGCAACACAAGCGGCCACCTGTTCGTCGATTGGCAACGTATCGATGCCTTCGCCGCCGAGAAAGTGGTACTTGGCGATTTCACCGAGGCCGCATCGGTATTCGCGCGGCGACAACGTTGCGAGCAGACCGGTATCGCACACAACGCCAGAAGGCTGCCAATAAGCGCCAACCAGATTCTTCCCTTCGGGGATATTCACACCCGTCTTGCCGCCAATGGCCGCGTCGACCTGCCCAACCAGCGTGGTGGAGACATGCACAACCGGAACGCCGCGGTGATAGGAGGCAGCCGCGTACCCGGCGGTATCGGTAACAATTCCTCCACCGACCGCGACCACGCAGTCGGCGCGAGTGAGACCCCACTGAGCAAACTGTCGGCAAAGGGACTCGACTGTGGTCATTGACTTCGCCTGTTCGCCATCGCCCATCATGAACACTTTGTATTCACGCCCCGGGTCGACTTCGATACCAAGACCTTCTTGGGTAACGATTGCCACACGCTTGGCTCGTTGTGGAATTAGACGGGAGAGTTCTGAGCGAACGCCGTCGCCAACAAGAACCTCGTAGGAACGGTCTGCAAGTTCAACAGGGACAACGA
>JAEMTX010000170.1 GCA_016462055.1 Acidimicrobiia bacterium
GACATCAGGTTTTTCACTGGCTCCGCCGCGTGATCACGCAAGTGACGATAGACGGCGCATGAGACAGAGGGCCGGGTGGGTGCGCCTACCTCTGGAACAGCGAAGCGGCCACAACCCGCCGGTTCATTGACCGGTCATCGCTCAAGCTCATTTTGGAAAAGATCTTCCGGACATGAACTTCCACCGTTCGCTCCGACAAAAAGAGCTCGGCGGCAATACCTTTATTCGATCGTCCGTAGGCCAGAAGTTCATAGACGCGAAGTTCTGCTGGTGTCAGTTCGGAACTTGTCTGTACCCCAGTTGACGGAATGAAGAGCGGGTCGATGACCTGGCCGCCTTCCAACGACATCCGCAGCGCCGATGGCACCGCCGCTACCGTCGAAGCGCGCCCAGCATCTAACAGAGCGACACCGCTCTTACGCAGATTCAATTGCAATGCCGCCCGGACCGGAACTGTGGGTCGAGCCAGCACCACGATCGGCACATCAAGCGGAACGCCCCGCAAACGCGTATCCCAAGCGCCGCCGAGATACTCGGCATAACTGGGAGGCGGGAGCACGACCAGTGGCGTCGAACTTTCGGCGAAGTCGTGATCGGCCACGACGGCAGTGCCCGGGAAGCCTTCGGCCTCAAGGTGACCCCTAAAGAGTTCCCCCGCCAAAGGATCCCAACTGACTATCAACGGCGGAGCCGCAGCCGAAATGGCCCCGTCCCGACCAGATTCCCGCTTCATCGCACCCGCCGCCCTGTTCTTTCGCCATTTTGTCGGTCCGCCGACCGGCCATTGAGTGGAAATAGCGACTGTGAGGCAGGTTACGGGGAAACGCCCTGCTACGTACGCGTTTTCACCTATCCCACGAGTGCCTAGGCATCTCGGGTGCGGACCAGGACCTACGTAATGAGGCACACCCCGCCCGGGTGGGCGAGGAATGGGAGCAGGCCGGCCCGGGCCGTAACATCGCTACAGAGGGGAATTTTCGTGAATCGACTCATGCGCAGCTTTCTGCTGCCCTACAAAAAGTTGCTCGTAGCGGTCTTCGCATTTCAGGTCGTGGCCGTTACCGCCACGATGACGTTGCCAACGCTCAACGCCATGCTGATCGATAACGGGGTCCTCACCGGTAACACCAACTACATCTTAAAAATCGGCTTCGCCATGTTGGTGTTGTCATTCGTACAGGCTGTCTTCGGCATCAGCGCCTCGTGGTTTGGCTCACGAGCGGGTATGGGCTTTGGCCGAGACATTCGTGACCGGCTCTTTCACACCGTCACCGGATTCTCGACTCGCGAAGTCGACAGTTTCGGTGCACCCTCACTCATCATTCGCATTACCAATGATGTGCAACAAGTTCAGACCCTGGTCGTCATGTTGTGCACTTCATTTATTTCGGCCCCAATCACCATCGTCATCGGCGTCTACCTCGCGGTTCGAGAAGACGGACCACTGTCTCTGATTCTCGTTGCCTCGATTCCGGTTCTGCTGCTTTCTATTGGCACCATCGTCATCCGAGTCATTCCTCAATACCGGGACATGCAGGAACGCATCGACAAGATGAGTCAGGTCCTTCGGGAACAGATCGTCGGAATGCGTGTTGTTCGAGCATTCGTTCGTGAACCACTTGAAACAGAACGCTTCGACGAAGCTAACCAACGGCTCACACGAACCGCGACACTGACAAGTCGTTACATGTCGTCAATGTTCCCCACTGTGATGTTGGTGCTCAATGTTTCGAGCGCGGCGGCGGTGTGGGTGGCGGCGGATCGCATTGGTGCCGGCGACATGCAAATTGGCGCCCTCATCGCTTTCCTCACCTATCTCGTTCAAATTCTCATGGCCGTGATGATGGCAACCTTCGTTGCGGTGATGTGGCCCCGCGCCTCAGTCTGTGCAGAGCGGATTAATGAAGTTCTCAACACCGACTCCTCGATCGTCACTTCGTTGACGCCTGTCACTGAACTTTCTGGAACAGGAACGCTCGAGTTTCGCAACGTGGGGTTCTGTTATCCCGGCGCTGAAATCCCGGTCCTTTCGAACGTTTCGTTCACTACTCGACCAGGACAAACAACAGCGATCATCGGTTCTACTGGTTCTGGCAAAACCACATTGGTCAACCTTGTCGCTCGACTCATCGACAGCACCGAAGGTTCGATCCTTATCGACGACGTCGATGTTCGCGATCTCGCACCTGAAATACTTTGGAAGCGAGTCTCAGTTGTTCCGCAGCGGCCGTATTTGTTCTCGGGGACTATCCGATCGAACTTGCTCTTTGCTGATCCCGACGCGACTGAAGCCGACCTCTGGAAAGCATTGGAAATTGCGCAGGCCGCTGATTTCGTCAACGCGATGACGGACAAACTCGACTCCCCCATCTCGCAGGGCGGCACAAATGTCTCTGGTGGGCAACGCCAGCGTCTTGCCATTGCCCGCTCACTGGTTCGCGATCCAGGCATCTACGTGTTCGACGATTCATTCTCGGCGCTCGATCTAACTACCGATGCACGCCTTCGTGCCGCGTTAGCTCCGGTTACATCAGACGCTGCGCTCATCATCGTCGCTCAGCGCGTGTCCACCATCAAACATGCTGACCAAATCCTTGTTCTCGACGGTGGCGAATGTGTCGGGGTTGGCACCCATCACGAACTCCTTGCCAACTGTCCCACCTACGCGGAAATCGTTGAATCGCAGATGACGGCCGAGGAAGCGGCATGAACGACTCCTCAGATCTGGAACGCAATGGCGCGCCGCCCCAGGCTCCGGTTGGACCGCGCATGAACAGCGTCGCAGTACCGATTGAGAAACCAAAAGATTTCCGCAACTCCACATTGCGTCTGATCTCGTGGACGCGACCGGAACGATTCCGGCTTGGCCTTGTCATTTTCACTGCTGTTCTCAGCGTGTGTATGTCAGTGGTCGGTCCGAAGATTCTCGGCAACGCGACCAACGTCATCATTAATGGCGTTCAATCGCCTGACGGAATCGACTACGCCTCACTTCATCGAACGTTGCTTCTCGTCGGATCGTTGTATCTCTGTTCGGGCGCTCTCGCCTACACCCAAGGTTTCTTGCTCGCTGGTGTCATCCATCGCACCATGCGGAGGCTCCGATCTGCCGTCGAAGACAAAATCAACCGGCTCCCGCTGGGTTACATCGATAAAACTCCGCGTGGCGATCTTCTCAGTCGCGTAACGAATGACATCGACAACATCGCGCAAAGTCTTGCTCAGACGCTGAGCATGCTCTTCATTTCGATTCTCACCATTTTTGGTGTGCTCATCATGATGCTGTCAATCTCTCCACTACTTTCACTGGTGGCGGTTGCCACCGTGCCCCTCACAATGGTCACCATCAAGTTTATCGTGGGGAAATCAAAGAAGCGTTTCATTGCCCAGTGGGCACACACCGGTTCGTTAAATGCGACTGTCGAAGAAACGTTTGCGGGTCACTCTCTCGTCAAAGTGTTTGGTCAGCAACAGGCCACCGAGAATCGCTTCAAGGCAACGAATCAGACTCTGTACGAAGCATCTTTCGGTGCCCAATTTATTTCCGGAATTATTTTGCCGGCGATGATGCTCGTCAGCAATCTCAACTATGTCGCAATCGCGGTTATCGGCGGCTTGCGAGTGGCGTCAGGAAGCTTGAGCATCGGTGACATCCAGGCATTTATTCAGTACTCGCGCCAGTTCACACAGCCCATCAACCAGTTGGCATCAATGGCCAACATGTTGCAGTCGGGTATTGCATCTGCCGAGCGAGTGTTCGAATTCATCGATGTCGACGAGCAGTCTGCTGACCCGGTCAACGCACAGGTAGTCGAAGCGCCAAAGGGTCGGGTTGCCTTCGAGAACGTGAGGTTCTCCTACTCAGCAGACACTCCGCTCATTACCGATCTGTCGCTCGTTGCCGAACCAGGCCAAACCATCGCCATTGTCGGGCCTACCGGTGCCGGCAAGACCACCTTGGTCAACTTGCTCATGCGCTTCTACGAACTCAATGACGGCGCAATCACTCTCGATGGCGTCGACATCGCCACGATGCGTCGATCAGACCTTCGCTCGAGCATGGGAATGGTGCTGCAGGACACCTGGTTGTTCGGAGGAACGATCCGCGAGAACATCGCTTACGGCCGCCTCGGGGCAACCGAAGAAGAAATTCTTGCTGCGGCGAAGGCCACCCATGTCGACCACTTCGTGCGTTCGATGCCCGATGGCTACAACACCGTTCTCGATGACGAAGCCAGCAATCTCAGTGCCGGCGAGAAGCAGTTGC
>JAEMTX010000001.1:0-6511 GCA_016462055.1 Acidimicrobiia bacterium
GCTCCTCACCGGCGCCACCCTTGATTACAAGGATGGTCTTCAGGGCGCAGGTTTCGCGATCGACAACCCCAACGCCCAAAAGACGTGTGGCTGCGGTAACTCGTTCAGCTGATTCTGCTTTCACTTTCTGAACGACGACCGCCTTCGGGCGGTCGTCGTCGCGTATCCCCTAGGTTCCCGATCAATGATTCGATCGCGATGTCATGACTGATCCAACTTCAATCGAAATTGCGCAGATCACGTTCGTCGTTGATGGCGAAGAAGTGAGCGTTCCCGACAATGGCGTGTCGTTGTTGGCGGCATTGCGCGGTCGACTCGGAGTTCGTGCGCCCAAAGCAGGTTGTAATCCGCAGGGACAATGCGGGTGTTGCACCGTCTTGGTTGACGGCGCTCCACGAGTTTCCTGCGTAACGCCAGTTCGCCGGATTGCTGGTCGTGTCATTACAACAGTTGATGGACTGGCGGAAGAAGATCGCGAACGTTGGTCCGACGCGTTGCTGGCCACCGGCGGCAGCCAGTGCGGATTCTGCACGCCAGGCATCGTTTGTCGCCTTGAAGGTTTGCGATCGAAAAACACAGCAGCTGATGATCTTGATGCAGTCGACCGGGCGTTGGCAGCGCATCTGTGTCGATGCACGGGGTGGCAAACAATCCGAGAAGCGTGGTCGATGGTGGTGAGCGGTTCCTCGGTTGTGGAACATGAACGACGCGAGGATCGTAATTTCGAGGATGCATCGCGCCGGGCAACGATCGAAGGTGGCTCACCGCAGCAGGTTTCCGCCGAAGTTGCGCTCGGGCGCGGAGGTTTCTCTGAAGACACGGCACCGCTCGATTCGTTAGTCGCCGTTCCCAACGGAGAAGGCGGATGGGTCGTCGCCGGTTCGTTAACCGAAGCTCGTGCGCTGGCGGGCAAGGTGCAAGGTCGACACGGCACCACTTCACCCGAGCCGCCTCTGGCACTTCCTGAAGGTGAGTGGGAACTCACGATGCGAACCGGTTGGGTGGAACCGGCCTATTTGGAAACCGACGCTTCGTGGTGCGAGCCCGGAGGCGAACCGTTCACATCGCTGGCCAACGGCGGAGCATTTGGCGGAAAGTTGACCACCGATGTCGGACAGGTTGCTCGTGAGCTTGCCTATGAACATCGCCAAGCGATTCGTGTGGTGTTGTCACGAGAAGACGTTGTGCGCGACGGACCCAAGCGTCCACCGATTGCTGCGGGCGTCCGTACCGATGGCTCAGGTGTAATTCGTGTCGCACGCACGGAAGGCATTGCCGAAGCGATTACGAACATTGCGCCGCAATTTATGGTTGAAGAGGTCGACGTTGTTGGGCCACCTACCTCGGTAGATATCCGTGGAGCCGGTGTTGCTGAAGCACAGATCCTGCTTGCTGCGCTTGCCGCCAAAAAAGCGAATGAATCAGGCGACAACAATGCTCACATTGCAACGGTGACGAGTGCCGAAGGGGCGGTTGCCACAGTTTCGATTGGCCTGGATGGTGTCGTGCGGGTTGATTTGCGATGTGGTCGATTGCTCGATGCCATTGTTCTGCGTTCGTACGCGATCGGGGCGGTGCATATGGCGCTCGGTTGGGTTACCAGCGAAGGATTGTCGGTTGATGAAGACGGAATGATTAGTGATCTGACGATTCGTTCATTCGGCGTGCTGCGTTCTGCCGATATGCCCCATGTCGAGGTCACGCTTCACGAGGAAGATACGGAGCCGGTCAATGGATCCGATGCCGTCTTCGCGGCCACGGCAGCAGCGGTGTGGTCGGCTCAAGGTTGGCCAACCGACTGGCCGACTGGTCGTAGTGTTCTCAGCAATGCTCGTGTGACACAGTGAACTCATGAGTGCACCGATTGGTCCCTACACGCCCATTGTTCGAGCCGGAGACTTCCTTGTGATTTCCGGTCAACTCGGCCTAGTGAATGGCGAGATGATTGTGGGCGGTGTTGTCGAAGAGACAACCCAAGCCCTTCTCAACATGGAGGCACTTTTGACTTCGCAAGGCGCATCGCTTTCGGATGTGGTTAAGACCACGGTCTTCCTTCGCCACATGCGCGACTTCGACCTGATGAACGAGGCCTACATGGCCGAGTTCGGCGATCATCGTCCCGCTCGCAGTGCCTTTGCCGTGGCTGAGCTTCCTCGCCTGGCCCTCGTTGAGATCGAAGCGTGGGCTTACTCGCCGGTCGCGAAGTAAGGTTTGGCTCATGATTGGTGCCGTCATCATCGTGTTCGTGCTCGTGATCGCAATCCCCGTGGGGTTTCTCATGACTATGTCGATCGTGGCGGCTGTGTTGGGCTGGACCGTGGGCGATGAGGTCGATCAGACCTATGCCGGCACCGAGGACTATGTCCTCGCCTACCCCGAATCCTGACTGCACGACACCGCTTTCTTCGGCTCGAGACAAACTTTTCGCGCCTCTGAAACTTTTCGTCGACACGGACCGGCCTAGAGCGGTAGCGTGCCGATTCGTTAAGAAGGTGCTGGGAAGGTGTTCCGACCCCGCAGGACAGAAAGGGGTTCCGGAATGGCTGCCGGTACCGTCAAGTGGTTCAACGCAGAAAAAGGCTTCGGCTTCATTTCACGTGAAGGAGGCCCAGACGTATTCGTGCATTACAGCGCGATCAGCGGCTCGGGTTACCGCTCACTCGAAGAAGGTCAAGCCGTCGAATTCGAGGTCACAAGTGGCCCGAAGGGCGATCAGGCACAGGACGTTCGTCCGGTCTGAGACCACATCAGATTCGTAAACACGCCGCTCTTCGGGGCGGCGTGTTTCGTTTTCATTTCAGTTGTTGATGCGGTGCGTGAACGCACTCACGAACCCCAACGCGATTGCCCAAAGCGATAACCAACACTGCGCACCGTTTGAATGAGGTTGGCATGATGTTCGCCGAGCTTGGCGCGCAATCGCCGAATGTGAACGTCGACAGTTCGCGCGCCGCCGTAGTACTCGTAACCCCACACCCGACTCAGCAACGTTTCACGAGTGAAGACCTTGCCCGGGTTGGAGGAAAGAAACTTCAGTAGTTCGTATTCCATGTAGGTGAGATCGAGCGGTGCTCCACCGATGGCTGCTTGATAGGTCTCGAGATTAAGAATGAGTTCGCCGTACTCAACAAGTTCCGGACGCATGCCAGCGCCGGTGTTCCAGTACAGGTGCTTGAGTCGTGCTTCGAGCTCGCGTGGATGAAACGGAGCAAGACAGAAGTCGTCGTACAAGTCATCACGCAACTCAAGATCGCCGAGTTGCGTACCGTTGACGAGTAACAAAAGTGGTTCGAGCGGCACATCGCGCTTGCGTAGTGCCCGGCACAAAAGGAATGCGCGCTCTGGGTCGAGATAGGCGCAGATAATCGCGCCACCCCAACCGTCCTCCGGTTCGATGCGCGAGGCAGCGAGTTCGTCACTTGCTGCCTTCCACGGATAACCAGACAAGTCGAGTGCCTGGGCCAACTCTGGTGGCGGAGGATCAGGAAAGATAAGAATTGGTTCCATCGTCGTTACCAAGCCGGCAGGTACCGATCGAGTTCGAACTGGGTGACCTGAGCCTTGTAATCGTTCCATTCCGAGCGCTTATTGCGCAGGAACCATTCGAAGATGTGTTCGCCAAGTGCTTCAGCAACGAGTTCGGAATTTTCCATAACATCAAGCGATTCCGACAGCGATTGCGGGAGCGGTCGGATGCCTTCAGCGGCGCGTTGTTCGGGAGTGAACTCGAACACATTGGCGGCAGCTTCAGGCGGTAGTTCGTAGCCACCTTCGATGCCCTTGAGTCCCGCAGCAAGCATGACCGAGTAGGCCAGGTATGGGTTGCATGCGGGATCGGGGGCGCGGTATTCGATGCGGGTCGATGACTGCTTGCCGCGCTTGGTGACAGGAACACGCACGAGCGCAGACTGATTGTTTCGCGCCCACGTGATGTACACGGGGGCTTCGTAACCAGAGACAAGTCGCTTGTAGGAGTTCACGAGTTGGTTTGTGACCGCAGTGATTTCCGGTGCGTGGTGCAACAAGCCGGCAATGAAACCGCGTGCAACCTTTGACAAGCCAACGGGATCGCCGGGCTCATGGAACGCGTTCTCGTCGCCCTCGAAAAGCGACATATGCGTATGCATGCCTGAACCCTGCACTCCGGCAAGTGGCTTTGGCATGAATGATGCAAACACGCCTTGTTCCATCGCGATCTCTTTGACGATGAGACGGAACGTCATGATGTTGTCGGCCATCGTGAGTGCATCGGTGTAACGCAGATCGATTTCGTGCTGGCTCGGTGCATCTTCGTGGAACGAATACTCAACGGGAATGCCCATGGCTTCAAGAACCAGCAATGTGCGCGTGCGCAGATCGCTGGCGACATCGGCAGTGGTGAGATCGAAGTACGAACCGGAGTCCAATGGCACCAGCGGCTTCGAAGGGTCACCCTCGGCGAAATAAAAGAATTCCATTTCGGGTGCAGTCATGAACGAGAAGCCCCGGTCATGGGCCTTGTCGAGGTTGCGCTTCAGTACCTGACGAGGATCGCCCTCAAATGGCGTGTCGTCGTGGTTGAGAATGTCGCAGAACATTCGGCCAGAGATTTCTGAGCCCTTGCCCCACGGAAGGATTTCGAACGTGTTGGGGTCGGGCTTGGCCAGCACGTCAGATTCTTGGACGCGGCTGAAGCCATCGATGACCGACCCATCGAAGTGGAGACCCTCTTCGAAGGCGTTCTCAAGTTCGGCCGGTGAGATCGCCACCGACTTGAGCTGGCCGAGCACATCGGTGAACCACAGGCGGATGAGGCGAACCCCACGCTCTTCAACGGTCCTGAGTACGTAATCTTGCTGACTTCCCATGCACTAAGTGTCCCACGTCGGGCCCTCTGGCCCCAAGGCCGTTCCCGGGCCCTGGGGCCGAGTTCACGTTCCGTTCACAATTGGGCAACAGTGGGGAAAACAGCGGCTGGCACGCTCCTCAAGTCACCCTTCGGAACCACTGCGGCGCCGGGGGTAGTGTCGCCAACGATCAGCGCTCTGGAACCGACCAGACCGCACCCCCACAGGAGGAACCGTGCAGGAACGCACTCCCGAAGAAGTACTGAAGCTGGTGAAGGATGAAGGCTGCGAGTTCGTCGACCTTCGCTTCTCGGACCTGCCCGGCATCATGCAGCACGTGACCATTCCGGCTCACGTTCTGAGTGAAGACCACTTCACCGAAGGCCACGGTTTCGATGGCTCATCGGTTCGTGGTTTCCAGGAGATTCAAGAATCGGACATGGTGCTCATCACCGATCCGAACACCGTGTACATGGATCCGTTCATGAAGCACAAGACCGCGGTCATTCATTGTTACGTGGCCGACCCGGTAACGCACGAGAGCTACTCGCGCGATCCGCGTTATGTCGCAACCAAGGCCGAGGCGTACCTCAAGACCACTGGTATTGCCGACACAGCATTCTTTGGTCCCGAGGCCGAGTTCTTCGTGTTCGACGATGTTCGTTTCGACACGCAGCCCAATGGCTCGTTCTACATGGTCGACTCCATCGAAGGTGAATGGAACTCCGGCACCGACGAAGGTCCGAACCTTGGTTACAAGCCACGCACCAAGCAGGGCTACTTCCCCGTGCCGCCGATGGATCACTACCAAGATCTTCGCGGTGACATGACCCTCGCTCTTCACGGCGTTGGCATCGAGACCGAACTTCATCACCACGAGGTTGCCTCTGGTGGTCAGGGCGAAATCGGCATCAAGTTCAACACCCTGCTGAAGATGGCCGATCAGCTCATGACCTTCAAGTACGTCTTGAAGAACGTTGCATGGCAGGCCGGCAAGTCGCTCACCTTCATGCCGAAGCCGATCTTCCAAGACAACGGCTCGGGCATGCACACGCATCAGTCGCTTTGGAGCGGTGGAGAGCCGCTGTTCTACGACGAAGCTGGTTATGCCGGACTTTCCGACATGGCTCGCTGGTATATCGGTGGACTTCTCGCCCACGCCGGCGCCGTCATTGCTTTCACCAACCCCACCACCAACTCGTTCAAGCGTTTGGTGCCGGGTTACGAAGCTCCCGTGAACCTCGTTTACAGCCAGCGCAACCGTTCAGCGTCGATTCGTATCCCCCTCGCTTCGCAAAGCCCGAAGGCCAAGCGCATCGAGTTCCGTTGCCCCGACTCCACCAGCAACCCGTATCTCGCTTTCTCGGCGATGATGCTTGCTGGTCTCGACGGCATTCAGAACCGCATCGAACCGCCGGCTCCCGTCGACAAGGACCTCTACGACCTTCCGGCTTCAGAACTGGCCTTGGTTCCCCAGGTTCCCGCGACGCTCGAAGCAGCACTCGATGCACTCGAAGCGGACAACGCATTCCTCAAGGCCGGCGGTGTGTTCACCGACGATCTCCTCGAAACATGGGTCGAGTACAAGCGTAAGAACGAGGTGGATGCGATCCGTTTGCGCCCGCATCCCTACGAGTTCTCGATGTACTACGACATCTGAGCCGACTGGCTACGACATCTGAGCC
>JAEMTX010000001.1:6611-48563 GCA_016462055.1 Acidimicrobiia bacterium
TACGAGTTCTCGATGTACTACGACATCTGAGCCGACTGGCTACGACATCTGAGCCCGACCATTTAAAGTTTCATTGCATGAATCGATCGAGGACCGGTCCACTGGGCCGGTTCTCTTCGCGTGTCATCAGTCGGTACGGTGGTGGGTGATGTCCACACGTTCCGATCGGCGGATCGGCCCTTTCCTCTGTGTTTGTCTCGTTGCTCTGGTTGTTTTTGTCGCGGGCTGCGAGAAGTCATCGACTACTTCTAAATCGCGTTCGGGAAGCCCTGTGGCCTCAGGCCAGAGTTCCGATACGACAGGTTCAAGCACAACAACCGCGGTGGTCCCAGCGGTGGTTCCTGTTGTCCCGACAACCGCAGCACCCAGTTCTCAGTCCACGCGTGATCGGCTGTCGGTTCTTGCGGTCGATGATCGGCAAAGCCCGCAAGGCACCTATCACCGCGAAGAGTGGCCGCATTGGGCAGACGTCGATAGCAACGGATGCGACGCGCGACAAGACGCGCTTGCGGTTTGGTCAGTAGTTGCCGCAACTGTGAATCGATCAGGTACCTGCAAGGTTGTTGTTGGATCGTGGGTGTCGCCCTACGACGGAGTGGCATCGAACAATCCGAGTGACTTCGACGTTGACCACCTCGTTCCGCTTGAGAACGCATTCCGTTCTGGTGGTTGGGCATGGAGCACCGAACGTCGGCGCGCTTTTGCGAACAACCCCGCCGAACTTGTTGTCGCCTCTGCGTCATCGAATCGTTCGAAGGGCTCTGATCCACCCGATCAATGGCGCCCGGCGAATCGCGACTCTTGGTGTGCATATGCCGATGGTTGGGTAAAGGTGAAAAGCATGTGGGAGCTGACCGTCACTACCGCAGAACGCGATGCTCTTGGTCAGATGCTTGACACCTGTGGAATCGCTGGTCCGGTCTGGCCGTTAGGTAGCACGGCATTCACATCCCCGACAGGAGCAGCTCCTTCAGGGTCTGCCTCTGGGGGAGCGTCGGGCACGCCGGCAGTTCCTCCTTCCCCAAGTGCACCGGCCACGGGAGCAGACGTGTACTACGCGAATTGCACGGCGGCGCGCGCTGCCGGTGCAGCACCCATACGTGTCGGCCAGCCTGGCTATCGAACTGCTCTAGACGGAGATAAAGACGGCGTCGCGTGTGAATGAAGTTCGACGCACGCGCGACGACCATCGTTACTAGGGTGCGCGCATGGAGCAACTTGATCTGAACGCCGATGAACTGCTCACCACAACTCGAGCGGTGCGTAAACGGCTTGACCTTGAACGACCTATCGATCGAACTGTTGTCGAAGAATGTCTGCGTGTTGCGTTGCAGGCGCCCAATGGATCGAATCGACAAACTTGGAACTGGGTTGTTGTTGATGATGCATCAACACGTGCAGCAATGGCTGATATCTGGCGAGGTGGGGCCGCCGATCTCGGCGCTGCAGCAGCGAATGCCGCAACACCCCCTCGGCCGCCGGGAGAACGCCAACCCGAGATAATGGAGTCAGTTTCGTGGCTGAATCAGCACCTCCACGAAGTGCCTGTGCTCGTTGTCGCCACGGTCGATGGTCGTCCTGAAGGAGCGTCGATGTTCACTCAAGCGACGATGTGGGGGTCGGTACTTCCTGCAGTGTGGAGTTTCATGCTGGCGTTACGCAGCCGCGCGTTGGGGAGTTGTTGGACAACCGTGCACCTTGAACGCGAACGCGAGATGGCGGAGTTGTTGGGGATTCCATTTGCTGATGTCACGCAAGCCGGGATGTTCCCGGTTGCCTACACCGTTGGCACGGAGTTCAAACCAGGGGCCCGCGAAGCTTCGGCTGACACGATTCGTTGGAATCGCTGGTAGTTAGGCCTCGTTGGCGAGCAGTTGACGAACCTGCGATTCCACTGCAGTTCCGTCGAAGAACTGCGGGTTCGTTCCGGTGAAAAGACGGGCAACATTGCCGAACATGAAATCGCTGAACTGATCGCGGGTGACGAGATCGTCTTCGATCAACTCCCACGCTTCCGGAAGAACGCCGGTGAAGTCCGGGACATCCCAGTGGCCGATGTCGGATGCGAACATTGCGCGAAGTCGCGAACCATCGGGATTGATGGCGTCATTGAAGGCGAGAGCGTTCATGGGGTCGTCGGCTTCGCAGCCAAAGAAACACTGATCGGTGAAGATTTTAATGATGTCGGCCTTCGACGTGATGCCGCTCTTTTCCCACTCGTCGATGGTGTTGGGCTCTTCATTGAGGTCAGAAAGAAACGACAGCGTTTCATCAAGTCGATCGGCACGATCGGTGAAGAGCGCATCGCCGTGTTCGGCGATGAGGGACTCAAGCAGCGCCCGATCGAGATGGGCGGGGTTGTAGTGCTCGATGTCCTCGCTATTGCGTTTTTCGAAGTGACCGCAAATATCGGAAAGAAGGTTGCAACCCCACGCAACGCCGCCTTCGAGAAACGCAAAGCGCAGTTCAGGGAACCGTGACATGACGCCACCGAAGAAAAGCGAGCGAAGGACGGCCTCGGTACCCGCAGCGAAGTTGCCAATGTGATTCGCCACGTAGTTGGTGGGAGAGACGCGACTTCCGAATCCGATACCGGTTGAGTGGAATGTGGGCGAAACATTGAGTTCGGCACACCTCTTCCATAACGGGTCGTAGTCGTACATGCTGTCGAGCCCCAGACCATCAACCCAACGAGCCGCGCGGTCGCCCTCATGCCCCGGGGCATTACGAAGAACCAGTCCGCCAAAGAGAAATCCTCGAAGGCCGAGTTCTTTGGTTGCGTACTCGAGTTCGGCAATCGCTTCGTCGGGATCGTAGGTGGGGATCACGCCAACGGGAAGAAGTCGGTCGGAGTACTTGTCGTAGGCCTCGGCGTAATAGCGGTTGCACGCGCGTGCGAGCGCACGACGCAGTTCTGGGTTGTCAGTAGCCATCACCGTAAGGCCAACGGTTGGGTAGAGCACAGCGACATCGATACCGATTTCATCGAGCCGGTTGTACAGAAGGCGTGGAAGCATTGCGGTTGCGCGGTCGAGGGTGTTGCGTGTTGGCACGGCCCACCAACCTGTTCGGCTCATGCCGTTTAATCGACGCTGATCATCGGTGAGTCCACGTCGGGCGGTCGCACCGGCGGTGCTCATCGCTTGAAACGTGTCAGCGAGCGCCGTTCCGGCGTCGGCGGCGATTAGGTCGCGAATGGCAGGAATAAATTCGATGATGTGTCCGTCGGCGTCAATGACGGGATGATCGAGTTCGGCACGAATTGCAGCTGCGTCCATAGTTGCCCCCTGAATTGTCAGGACATCATGCCTCAAACTGGTCTGGGTCAGCTCTTTGAAGGCAGCCCATAGAAAAGTCTCTCGACGACCGTTCGGGATCGACGGGTGACTCGGCGATAGTGCTCGCGGAGCGCACCTGGTTCAGTGTTGAGCGAGCGAGCCAACCACAGCGCGGATTCAGGTTGGATGGGCATGGAATCACTTGGTGCGCTGTTCACCAAGAACCATCTATTGCGCACCTGTTCACAGAACTCGTAGGCCTCGTTGAGAATCTCGGCGTCATCTGGATCGAGCACATCGCCTTCGGCCAAGGCCCGGAGCCCATCGATTGTGCCGGTGGCTTTTACGCCGTATTGCAGTTGCAACATTTGAACGGTGAATTCAATATCGGACAGAGAACCCCGACCGAGTTTCAAATGAAAGTCGGGATCTTCACCCATAGGGATGCGCTCGGCTTCAATGCGAGCCTTCATCTGGCGTATCTCTCGGATGCCTTCCGCCGAGAGACCGCCGCCCCACACCCACGGCTCGATTTCATCGAGGAGCTCGTCGCCGAGTGATTGGTCACCTGCGACAACCCGTGCGCGGGTCATTGCCTGACGTTCCCATGTGAGCGCGTGTTCCCGCCAATAGATGGCGTAGGAGTCGATACCCCGAGTGAGCGGGCCGTTCTTACCTTCAGGTCGGAGGTCGCAATCAATTTCGTAGAGGCGTGTCGCTGGCGTTGAACCGGCGACCATACGCATTAATGCTTTCGCAATTTTTCGGGCTTCGTCGGTGTCGCTCGCGCTGGAACCGCGATGCACGAACATCACATCAAGGTCGCTTGTATAGGCGAGTTCAGCACCACCAAATCTTCCGACACCCAGAACAGCGAATGGAATTTGCGGATCAAGACTTTGCAGTGCAGATTCGAGAGTCGCTTCAGCAAGGGTGGTGAGGTCGTGACCGACTCGTTCAACATTGTCGTGAGCAAAGACATCACGAGCCGCGATTCCCAAGAGGTTTCGCTGTTGCCATCTTCGGAGCGATGCTTGTTGATCGGTACTTCCTTCGCGAAGTTCAACGGATGAAGTGGCGGTTGCGATGAGCCCTGCACGATCTTTCGTGACAAGTTCTTCTGGAAGTGGCAGTCGGGCGACGAGATCGGGATTCGCAGCGATGATGTCGCCCAGCAATCGACTGGTGCCAGCAATTATGCAAAGGGATTGAGCGGCAGCAGGCGATTCCCGGAACGTCTCAGCAACCTGTCGCGATTGGCGCGGTCCGGTGAGCAAATTCCGAAGAAGTAGGAGCCCAAGATCGGGGTCAGGGGACAACGACAGCCAATCAAGAAGCAACGGCAGCATTTGCTGCATTAATCGACTTGAGCGGCGCAGCCCCCTCGTAAGTTCACCAAGGGCGGCGGCTGTGCGTCGGGCATCGACGAAGCCGAACGCAGCGAGACGAACCTCAGTCGCTTCTGCGCTAATGGAAGTCTCATCGGTTCTTGTTGTTGCAAATGCTTCAAGTAGTGGACGGAAATACACCCGTTCATGAATACCGCGAACTGTTGTTTGAACGTGATGGAGTTCGCGTTCGAGTTGTTCGGCGGCAGTTCCTCCGGGTTCATCGTGACGACCCATGACACGCGCAAGGTGGTCAAGTGAAATCGGATCATTCGGGATGGTGTGAACTTGTTGTTCGTCAACGAGTTGAAGACGATGTTCGACAGTTCGAAGTTCTCGGTAGGCAGCAGCCATCCGCATAGCGTCGTTGTCGTCGATGTATCCGGCGTTGGCTAATTCCTCGAGCATTGTGAGCGTTGTCGGGCTGCGAAGGCCGGGGTCTTGGTGACCATGAACGAGTTGAAGAAGTTGCACGGTGAATTCGATGTCGCGGATACCACCAGGCGAGCGCTTGAGTTCGCGGTTTCCCGCTCCCGTTTTCGCTGCTTCTTCCTCGGTCCGAGCTTTCATTGCCCGCAATGACCGGAGAGCCTCGGCATCAAATGGCCGGTCCCATAGAGAACGTTGTGCAGCATCGAGCCATCGCTCGCCAATGGCAACGTCTCCGGCCACAGGGCGTGCTTTGAGAAGCGCTTGGAACTCCCACGGTTCCGCCCAACGATTCCAGTACGAAACGTAGGACTCAACAGAACGAACAAGCGGACCGTCGCGACCCTCGGGGCGAAGATTGGCATCGACGCGAAAACATCGGCGGGCGATGTCCATGATCGCCCGAGCTCGGTAGTCAAGAGTTTTCCGTTCACCTTCTCCGACAAACAAGATGTCGATATCACTCGAGTAGTTGAGTTCGTTTCCTCCGAGCTTCCCCATTCCGACTACTGCGATCGAACACTGGCCGTCCTCGGTAAGTCTCCACGCTTCGTTAAGAACATCTCGGCCGAGCGCGGCGAGTGCGGCGCCGACGTCGTCGAGTGCGTCAAGACCGATTAGGTCGCGGGCCGCGATGCGAAGGAACTCAAGATTGCGCCAAGCGAGGAGATCGTCGGCCGAGGCGATGGTGGCGATCGGCCGGTGGTCAAGATTGCCGAGGACGTCAATGGCATCGCTGGGCCGGGCATCGATGAGTCGCGTCAACGAGCGGCTTGCTGCGAGAACGGCGACCAGAGCCTCGGTAAGTTTGGGAGCGCTACGAACGCGCTCAGCGAGCGGGGCAGAACGCTCAATGAGATGTGTGAGCGCCGTGCGGACCGCGGCAGGGGAAGCGCTTCGATCGGCACGATCAGCGAGTTGGCTTGGGATTGGGGACGCACCTGAGGGTGTTGCCACAGAACCGAGGCTAGGGCTTGGGGCTGCGGCCCGTAGTCTGCGGGGGTGCTCACCCTGCGCGTCGGACTCGCTCAACTCAACACAGTCGTCGGTGATATCGACGGCAACGCGTCGCGAATCATTGAATTGATCGCTGAGGCAAGCGCGTCAGGGTGTGATGTTGTCGCTTTTCCTGAGTTAGCTATCACCGGGTATCCGCCCGAAGATCTTCTTCTTCGCTCTGGATTCGTTGCCGATGTTGGCCATGCGCTCGAACGAATCGTTGCATCGACGGGAACTTGTACGGCGATTGTGGGCTACGTCGAGCAAGGATCAGAAACTCGAAGCGGTACTGACGATCACGGCGAAGAGGCGACAGGAGGCCGGTCCGCAAGTCGACCAGCGTTGTACAACGCAGCCGCAGTGTGTCGAGACGGAAGTCTGATCGGTAGCTATCGAAAGCGGGAACTTCCGAACTATTCAGTGTTCGACGAAGCGCGCTACTTCGTTCCTGGTGAAGGTCCGATCGAAGTCTTTGACGTCAACGGTGTGAAGTTTGGTGTGTCTATTTGTGAGGACGCGTGGACTGCCGGTGGCCCCGTTGCGGAACTCGGGCGCCAAAACGCCCAGCTCATAGTCAATATCAACGCGTCGCCGTTTAACGTCGGTAAGTCACAGGAGCGAGCCGCCGTTATCGCCGAACGAGCGAAAGAAGCGTCGGCGACCATCGTCTACGTGAATCAAGTTGGCGGTCAGGACGAACTGGTTTTTGACGGCGATTCATTGGTGATGTCGCCAGTTGGTTCGCTGCTCGCTCGTGCGCCACGGTTTGTTGAAGATCTTTATTTCGTTGATCTTGAGTTTCCTGAAGTTCGGTTAGCGACCGATCGGTTACCGCTTGCGCCGTTGGGGGTAGCGGAACTGCTGAGCGAGGAAGCCGAAGTTTGGGAAGCGCTTGTTCTAGCGACCCGAGATTTTGTGGCCAAGAATCGTTTTTCCGATGTCGTGATTGGATTATCGGGTGGCGTTGACTCAGCGCTCGTCGCCGCGATCGCCGTTGATGCGGTTGGAGCCGATCATGTCCATGGTGTGCTCATGCCGTCGCGTTATTCAAGCGACCACTCCATTTCTGATGCGGTAGCACTCGCTGAAAACTTGGATCTGGAATACCGCACAATCGCGATCGAACCCGGGCATACCGCACTGATGGAAATGCTCTCGTCGTCCTACGACGGCAAGGCGATTGGTCTGGCCGAGGAGAATCTGCAGAGTCGACTCCGCGCCGTCACCTTGATGGGACTATCGAACGCCTTTGGTTGGCTGTTACTCAATACGGGCAACAAGAGTGAATCGTCAGTTGGTTACTCAACGTTGTACGGAGATTCTGCGGGTGGCTACGCGGTCATTAAAGATGTTTCAAAACTTTTGGTCTATCGGCTTTGTCGGTATCGCAATGAACGCGCGGGCCGCGATCTCATTCCCCAAAACGTTTTAGTTAAGCCACCTTCGGCGGAGCTTCGTCCCGATCAGCGTGACGATCAAAGCCTTCCTTCCTACGAGGAACTTGATCCCATTCTCGCGATGTACGTCGAAGGCGATCACTCGATTGAAGAGATCATCGCCGCTGGCCACAACCCAACTGTGGTTGAGCGCATCGTGGGACTTGTCGACTTGGCGGAATACAAGCGCCGCCAGTCGCCTCCAGGTCCACGTGTGACTTCGAAGGCGTTCGGTAAAGACCGTCGTCTGCCCATCGTGAACCGATATCGCCGGTAGTCGAGGCGGTGCTTCGCCTAACCTTCAGCACATGGAGTTCCTTACCGCAGGCGAGTCAGTTGATCGCATGGCGTCGTATTGCCGTGTTGAACAGTTGCTGTTCGGACTCCTTGGCCGATGGGCGGCCGATGTGAGTGAGCCGATCGCGAAGCTCACACTCGTTGCTACCGCCGATCACTGTGCGTGGCGGTCACGGCGCTGGTTTGAAATGTTGCCGACTGCGGCTCCCGGACCCGACGCGTTCCTGGCACTAACTGACATTGAGCATGAGGTGTTCACTCTCGTTGCTGAGCTCGCCGGATCCTCGCAGGGCGCACAGATGGTTCTGGCGTATGAAGAGCTGCTCCCAGCACTTCGTGGGGCCATGATCGAGCATCTTGAGCGGACCACCGCCGTCGCCGATGGCCCTATCCGCCGGTTGCTCGGAATTGCCATTACCGATATCTCCAACGATCTTGAGACGAGTATCGGCCCAAGAGAAGTGGTGCTGGCACTGGCCGAGGAGCGGGCTTACGCCGAGCAGAGCAAGGCCGGTATTGCCGGAGCAACGAACCAAATCCGCCAGATTTTTGGGGCCTGACGGCTCTTTCCCGATCAATTCGGCTTCGCTTGGTTGGGGGGCTTGACCGGACCGGTATCGTTGACAGACCCCGGCGGCTCCCATGGCCGATTCTCCGGGCCCAAGTCTGAGGTGTGGCAGTGGCTAAGGAACGTGTTGAACGCGACGAAGAAGATCTCGTCCGTCTCTATCTGACCGACATTGGCCAGTACCCCCTGCTCACAAAGGACGACGAAGTTCGCTTGGCCCAGGCCATCGAGGGTGGCGTCGCTGCTCGCGCTGAAGTTGAAGCAACGAAGACCCTCACCGTTGCTCGCAAGCGTGAACTGAAGCGTTCAATAAAGCAGGGCGACGACGCCGAGCGCACGTTCGTGCAGTCCAACCTTCGTCTCGTTGTTTCGATCGCCAAGAAGTATCAAGCCTCTGGCCTTCCCCTTCTTGATCTCATTCAAGAAGGAAACCTCGGTCTCATGCATGCCGTCGAAAAGTTCGACTGGCGCAAGGGTTTCAAGTTTTCGACCTACGCCACATGGTGGATCCGTCAGGCCATCACTCGCGGTATCGCAAACACAGGTCGCACCATCCGTCTCCCAGTTCACGCTGGCGACACGCTTGCTCGATTGCAGAAGGCGCGTGCGCGTCTTGAACTGAAGCTCGGTCGTCCCGCAACTCTCGCCGAACTTTCGGCCGAGGTTGAAATGCCGGAAGACAAAGTCACCGAAGCGCTTCGCTTCGCTGCCGAACCTCTTTCGCTTTCTGAGCCGCTTCGTGAAGATGGCGACGCCGAACTTGGCGACGTTGTTGAAGATCGCTCGGCCGAATCGCCCTTCGAAGTCGCCGCTACTGCGCTCCTCCCCGAAGAGATCAGCCGTTTGCTTTCACCTCTCGACGAGCGTGAGCGCGAAATCCTCAAACTTCGTTTCGGCCTCGATCGTGGTGAACCTCGCACGCTTGAAGAGGTTGGCGAGCATTTCAATCTCACTCGTGAGCGAATCCGTCAGATCGAAGCGCGGGCCATGTCGAAGCTTCGTCATCCGTCGTCAGACACTGGCGCTCGCGACCTGCTCGCCGTCTGATCGCTTCGCGGAGTAACCCGCGGCTATGACAGATCATTACGACGACGATCCCGATGCGGAGTTCCCGATGGCTGGTATTCCATCGGCACCGTCGGTAACTCCCGGCCCGAACCCGCCGCCCCCGCTCTCGGCGACCGGCGAAGCGACGGACCAGCGTGGTTGTATCGCGATTCTCATTGTCGGGGCCGTGTTGGCGATCATCGCGTTGGTGTTGGCTATCGTGCTGGTTGTTGTTGGCATTCGAGTGTTCGGCAGTTCTGACGAAGATGCCAATGCCAAAGTGCGTCAACAGGTATTCGTTGAAACGGGGATTGCCACGGCCAATCGGGATGCTGTGCATCCGCCCCAGCGCGATATCCATTTGGGCACCTGTGAAAGCGACGGGAGCGGCGGGGTGAAGGCCTCGGGCACGTTGACGAACTGGACAACTAAGACGGCCGATTACGAGATTGACGTGTCGTTTCGCAGCAGTGGGCCTGGAAGTTCAGGTGAGGAATTCGCAGCCAGTTCCGTCTCGGTACTGGCCGTTCCTGAGCATGCAACCACGACCTGGAGAGCCATTGTCCCCGATCGGCCTGACGGGGCCTATGCCTGCCGGGTGCTTGCTGTGAACCGTTGGCCAACGGGAACCACGCCGCCATCCTGAGCGCATTGGAATCGCAATGGAACTGAGCCGAGGCCCCGTTCTAGAGTGAGACCCATGAAGAAGCTGCTCGTGCTCATCGTCGTTGTTGCCCTCGCCGCATTCGCGGTGAAGAAGCTCCAAGACGCCTGAATCCTGCTGACCTCGGCATCGAGTGCCGGGTCAGAATCCACCACCCGAGGAAAAGTCCAGCGGACACCCCGGTGGCGACTACCGCGCCTGTTGCGACGCGGCCTGGCGGAGGAAGTGTGACGCGTTCGCGTAAAGGGACGCGATGTGTGAACGACAGAATTGGCCAATCTTCCGCCATTGCGATTCGTGTGAGTTCTCGGTCGGGATTCACCGCGACCGGATTTCCAACTGCGCGAAGCATGGGTTCGTCGGTTGCTGAGTCGGAATAGGCCCAACTCTTCGAGAGATCGATACCTCGAGATGCAGCGACATCGGCGATTGCTTCCGCTTTAAAAGGACCGTAGGCATAGACATCGACCTCGCCGGTGTACTTACCATCGGCGTCGATGCGCGCTCGGCTGGCAATCGCGCCGTCGGCACCGAGATAGTTCGCCAGCGGCATGACGATCTCTTCTGGCGATGCGGAAACGATGAAAACGAGTCGGCCTGCTTCACGGTGTTCTTGAATCAATTCCAATGCTTCGTCGTAGACAATTGGATCGATGACGTCGGTGAGGGTGGAACGAACGAGGGCGCCAACAGCATCGTGGTCCCAGCCTCTTGTGATACGAAGCGCAGATTCTCGGAACTTACGCATTCGTTCTTCGTCGGCGCCGAGCGTGTGAAAGACCAAACCATTCCAGGCAGCCCTCGCCATCACGCGTCGATTGATCATCCCCGCCTGACGGAACGATCGTCCAAATGCGATCATCGAGGCACGCGCAATAACGGTCTTATCGAGATCGAAAAACGCGGCTTCCACGTCACTGAGCATACGGGTGGGTTGAGGAATCCCCATGATGTTGACGCGCAAGGCCCTTGACGTGATGGCTGCGAGTTCGTACGGTACCGATTCCTTCCCTTGTTTCGATGTCGTGAACGGGAGGGTGCATGGTGTTTTCGTGTTGGTCTGCAAAAGGTGGGTCTGGCACAACGGTGGTGTCAGTCGCGTTGGCCGTTCTGCTCGGGCAGCAGTCCGATGCTGGTTCTGTCTTCGTTGACCTCGAAGGCGATGGGCCCACTGTTTTTGGAAGGCCTGAACCCGATGGGCCGGGTCTCTCGGACTGGTTCGCGGCGTCGGAGTCGGTTGGAGTTGTGGCGATCGAACGACTCGAGCGACCAGTTGCCGACTCTGTCCGGCTGGTACCGCGTGGGCGAAGAGCACTCACTAGTGAGAGACGAGCGAGGATCTGTACGGAACGACTGATTGCCGACGAGCGTCCCGTCGTTGTTGATGTTGGACGCATCACGGGCAACGGAGATTCAGAGGATCTAGTTCGCCGTTGCTTTGCCGAGGCAGCAACAACCTCGCTCCTCGTCACTCGGCCGTGCTTCATTTCGCTTCGCCGGGCGTTATCGCTTCCGCTTCGCCCCACAGGCGTTGTTCTCATTGAAGAAGCGGGACGGTCCTTAGGTCGGCGCGATGTCGAGGATGTGCTCGGAGTCCCAGTCATCGCAACTGTCGAAGTCGATGCCGCAGTGGCCCGTGCCGTCGACGCGGGGCTTCTTGCGGCGCGGCTTCCGTCTTCGCTGGGGAGAGCGCTCCGTGACGTCGCCTGACTCCACTAGTGATTCCCTGCTTGAGTCGGTGGTCGAACAGATGCATCGGCAATTACTCGATCATGGCCATCACGACGCAGCTGCGATTCAACAGCTCCTTGTCGAACACGATCCGCTCCTTGACGACCGAACGGTCACCGATCTCATTCACCGCGTTCACTCACGTGTCAGTGGGCTCGGTGTTCTCGATCAATTTCTCGCCGACCCGGCCATCGATGAAGTCATGGTCAATGGAGCAGGCGATCTTTGGGTCGAGCGTTCCGGTCGGCTTGAGTGCACCGGGATCATTATCGAGAGCGCGACAACCTATGCACTGCTTGAGCGCATTGTCGCCCCACTTGGTCTTCGCATTGATCGCACCTCATCGTTGGTCGATGCCCGACTTCCTGATGGATCGCGGGTGAATGGGGTTGTCCCTCCACTTGCCGTCGATGGGCCGCTGATCACTATTCGAAGGTTCGGTGCGCGACGCGTTCAATTACCCGAAGTCTGTTCGCCTGGAGTTGCGAAATTACTGGAGTGGGCCGTGCAGTCGCGATGCAACATCATCGTGAGCGGAGGTGCCGGAGCAGGGAAGACAACGTTGCTCAATGCGGTCACCGCGTTTATTCCGCCAGATGAACGCGTGGTCACGATCGAAGACACGGCCGAGTTGCGGCTTCCTGGGCGTCATGTTGTTCGACTCGAACGTCGACCACCAAATGCTGAAGGCGTAGGTGAGGTTTCCATCCGGGACCTTGTTCGCAATGCGTTACGCATGCGCCCCGATCGCATCGTGATTGGTGAAGTTCGTTCGGGTGAAGCAATTGACATGTTGCAGGCCATGAACACCGGTCACGACGGTTCACTTTCAACCTGTCATGCCAACTCTCCGATTGATGCCATTCGCCGTCTTGAAACCCTTGTGCTTATGGGCGATGTCGCCTTGCCCTTGGTCGCGATTCGTGAACAACTGCGCGCTGCGGTCGATCTCATCGTTCACGTTGCTCGCCAACCGGATGGATCTCGGCGAGTTGTTTCGATGGCCGAACCAATGCCCGATGGTGAAACCGGCAGCAGCATCTCTGTGAACGTGTTGACAGGCCCTTCGGGTGAACTGGTCACGCTGCCCAGCCGACCGCGCCGGGCGACTCATCTCGGTCCACCGCTCTTGTCCTGGGTTGCGTCATGAGCTTGCGATTGATCGTGGTTGTGGTGGTCACTGTCATTGCGGTTCTTTCGACCATAACGGTGATCGTTACCACCCCCGAGATGATGGCGGCGCGTCGAGTCCATCAACGATTTGCTGCGGAAACGCTCACTCGCAGCAACTCGCTGTTCGTGCGTACAGCGCGTGGATCGGTTCTCCGTCTCTCAACGCTTGGAATCTTCGAACCATTTCATCGTGGTGCAGAACAACGAGGTAAGCGACGAATGGAGATGCGTATTCCCGACTCTCTTGACCGTGTTGTTCGGCAGTTGCGCGCAGGGGCAACGCTCTCTCTCGCTCTGCGAGGAGTCGGTAACGAAGACGTGGTTTTTGCACGCGTGGCTGCGGAATTAGACAGCGGACAATCGCTACAAAAGGCAGTTGCGGAATGGGGAGCCGAGGACGAACTTCCGAACCGCAAACTGACTGCGACGGCCCTTGAGCTGGCCTCAAGCTCGGGTGGGGCAACGGCTCGTGTTCTAGACGGGGTCGCTGCCTCCTTGCGCGACCGTGTCGCGCTTGAACGCGAGGTCGCCGCCCTTTCTTCGCAATCACGGGCTTCAGCGGTTGTACTTGTCGTCGCCCCAGTGGTTTTTGCCGTCGCGATGGCGATGGTCGATCACCGGATTCTCGACGTGCTTATTAGGCGGCCAATCGGGTGGGCGTGCGTCGGTCTGGGGCTGGGGCTTGATGCCTTGGGAGCGTTTTGGATGTCGCGCTTGATTGGTCGCCACCGATGATCGTCGTTGGCCCATGGGTTGGTTGTGCGTTGGTGGTGGGGGCATCACTGGTTCCGGTGTTTCGACATCGATCAGCGTCGCTGGCTACCGATACTGCTCGTCGACAAAGTGCTCCTGAGCTTGTCGACCTCTTCCGCCTTGCCGTCGGAGCCGGACTTTCGGTGCATCAGTTGGTCGATGTCGTCGAACCGCGAGCTCCAGACGTCTTTGTCCCGACACTTGTCGAGGTTCGTCGACGAGTGTCGCTCGGACAACGACTAGGCGATGCGCGTGATGTATTTGACGAACTCGGTGAGTCAGTCCGTCCGTTGGCGGCGGCGCTCCGCTCGGCAGCGTTTGACGGCGTGGCGCTTGGGCCGGCACTTGAGCGGGTCGCGACCGATGCCCGGCTGCAACGCCGGCGTTGGGCGGAAGCTAATGCTCGACGGCTCCCGGTTCAGTTGCTGTTCCCTCTCGTGATGTGCATTCTGCCGGCGTTCGGGCTCCTGGCGATCGTTCCACTTGTGGTGTCCTCGCTCGGTTCTCTGCGCTGGTGAATCGAATCTTCCCCCGTTCAAGTTCTGTATCACTACAACAAGGGAGTTTCAATGAATCGATTTCGCACACGTTTTCGCGGTGAGCGTGGTCAGACCACTGCCGAATATGCGCTCGTTCTTCTAGGAGCAGCGGGAATTGCGCTGTTGCTTCTCGGTTGGGCGACACAGTCGGGAGCGATCGGCACGCTGTTCGATGCCGTTCTTGACGGCGTGATCGGCAAGGTCAAGTGAAGAAGACGAGGTGGGGGGATCACGGACAATCCACTGTTGAATTCGCGTTGATTCTCCCCCTCGTCGTCATTGTTGTCCTCTTTATTATGCAAGCGGGTTTTGTTGTGCGCGACCAAGTTCTTGTTTCCCACGCTGCGCGTGAGGCAGCAAGAGCTGCGGCAGTGAGCGACGCAGATCGTCCCAGCGCAGCAATGACCGCCGCAAAGCGTGCGGGGGAACTGCGTTCGGATCAGATCTCAGTCGAGGTCACGATGCTTGAGGGCGGTGACACGGTTCGAGTTGAGGTTTCGTATCGCAGTGTCACTGATTTCGCGATCATCGGAGCACTTGTTCCCGATGTCGACCTGCACGCGACCGTGGTCATGCGGGCCGAATCAGCGGGAAAGCATGGCCTGCAGTAACAAAACGGCCGCAGCCTTATCGAGTGGCTCATTGCCATTGCCGCATTTCGGCGACTGAATGCAGGACGGACAGCCACTCACACATGCGCATGACTCAATGACCTCGAGTGTGGCGGGAAGGTGTCGGTCAGCCGCCGCGAATCCCAGTTCAGCTACTCCGGCGCCACCGGGAAACGCATCGTGGATGACGATAGTTGCGGCACCTGTTTCGGGCAGGTACGGCGTTGAGACGCCACCGACATCCCAACGGTCGCATATTGCGAAGAGCGGCAGGATGCCGATTCCGGCGTGCTCGGCGGCATGAAGGGCACCGGGGAGCTCCGCTGGTCCAAGTCCCGCCACGCTCGTGACGTGATCGCCGATGACATACCAGAACGCGCGTGTGACCAGTCGAGAGGAAGGCAGCAGGAGGTCGTGAGTTCCGAGTTGTTCTCGAGTGAATGTGTCGAATCTTCGATAACCGATAACAGTGGTTTCGACCTCAACCGTGCCGAGACAGAGATCGGCGGCGCCAATGGGCCTCTCGTTATCGGTGGTCAGAATGCGGATATCGGTCACTGCTCGAGGCTGGGTGTACTCACCGCCGTCATGAGGTTCGACGATTGCCACATGATCTTCGATATCAAGTTCGGTTACTTTCCACGCCGTCCCCTGATGCAGATAGATCGAACCCGGATGAACAAGCCGAAAGGCGCGTGAACCATCGACGGTTCCGATGATTGAACCATCGGCGGTCGCAATGCGGAATTCGTTGGCGTTTGCACTGCGGAGGCCGATGCCATTGGCAGGTCTACCGCGACCGGCCCAAACAGCTCCAAGACCGGCGCGATCCGTTGGTTGGCGAATCTTGAGCACGTCATCGTGCACGAGATCGCGTATTGCGTCGTCGAGAACATCTGGCCACCACGCTTCATCAGCGTCAGTGAGCGGAAGTTCGAATGCCGCACAGGCTAAGTGGGGATTGAGAACGTAAGGATTGGCAATATTGATGACGGCTGGTTCTGGCGATCGTTGGAAAAGCTCGGTGGGGTTATGCACGAACCATTGGTCGAGCTGGTCATCACCGGCGACGAGGACCGCCAACGACTGTTGTGATGCTCGACCGGCGCGACCGGCCTGTTGCCACATCGAAGCGATCGTTCCTGGGAAGCCATTGAGAATGCATGCGTCAAGGCCGCCGACGTCGATCCCGAGTTCGAGCGCAGTTGTCGCTACGACGCCGCGCAATGTTCCGTCGAAGAGTTCTTTCTCGATTTCACGTCGCTCAGATGTGAGATAGCCCCCGCGGTAGGACCGAACAGTTGGTGAGAGCCGTTTCGAAAGTCGGCGCTTCACATCGGCGGTGACGAGTTCGGTACCTTTGCGACTTCTGCAGAACGCGATGGTTCGGTGGTTGTCTTTCACCAACGCACTCAGAATTTCGGC
The DNA here is from genome assembly GCA_016462055.1 of Acidimicrobiia bacterium. Taxonomy (GTDB): domain Bacteria; phylum Actinomycetota; class Acidimicrobiia; order Acidimicrobiales; family Acidimicrobilacustridaceae; genus Acidimicrobilacustris. Next base: position 22,950 of record JAEMTX010000001.1, read on the forward strand.
GGTATCCCGAGATGAAGAAACTGGACGGGGCTCTTCTTCGGTCCCTTCGTTGATTCCATCGGGGTCCCACAAGACGAAAAGACGTTCGCCGCGTGGAGAACCATCGTCGACGACAGGTTCAACAGGCAATCCACACAAGGTGGACGCCAGTGCGGCTGGATCACCGATGGTCGCGGAAGTAAAAATAAAAACTGGATCGGATCCATAGTGTGCGCAGATGCGGCGTAGACGACGCAGAACCTGTGCAACATTGCTGCCAAACATTCCGCGCAACATGTGCAATTCATCAATAACCACGTAGCGCAGTCGCTTGAAGTAGGTGCCCCAGTTCGCGTGAACCGGGAGCATGCTCATATGCAACATTTCCGGATTCGTGAGCAGAACGTTTGCGTGTGCACGGGTCCACTTGCGTGCTTCGGGAGAGGAATCTCCGTCGTGAGTTGCGGCGATGAGTCCGGGAACATTGAGCGCGGTGAGTGAACGAAGTTGGTCTTGGGCGAGGGCCTTGGTTGGAAAGAGAAGCAGGGCCGTTGCCGGAAGCGGTCCCGCGGCGATTGCTTCTGCGATGGGGAGTTGGAAACACAGTGACTTCCCCGATGCTGTGCCAGTAGCGATGGCCACGGATCGACCGGCACGAATGTGATCAATTGACTCTGCCTGATGTGACCACAGCCCTTGCTCAGGAATGATTCCCGCAACAGTCTTGGACAACGGCTCGGCAAGGGTCGCGAAACGGGCACGACGCGCTGGTGATCGCTCGACGTGTACGACGCGTTTATCGGACTGAAGCGCCGCGACAAATGTGTCAAGAGACGGAGAAGGACTGCGAGCCATTGGGGGTGATCGTATGACCGCTTCCTGTCTCTCCGACCTCTCTGGGCGACTTTGCTGAATCGGTTGGATCGAATCAAGAGCGGTAACCTGAAGATCCTCGGCGTATGTGTGCCTTGCTCTCACCGGAACGGATTCTCGAGTGATGTTTGATCTCGTTGCGACAGAACCCATTGAGGGTGTGGTGGTCATTGCGATCATCGGTGATCTCGATATCTCCACGGCTCCTCGTCTCCGTGAGGAGCTCATTCGCGTAACCGCAGAGCTCAAAACGCCGAAGATCGTGCTGGATCTCGCGGGAGTGGATCTTCTCGATCCAACTGGTCTCGGTGTGATTTTCGAAGGAATCAAACGAGCGAGACTTCGCCAAGGTGATTTGGCACTCGCCCGAGCCGAGGGGCAAGTCCTGCGCGACCTTGAGATCACTCGAGTTATCGAGATTCTTCCTAATTTTCCGGCAGTCGATCAGGCCATCGCTTCCCTTCAACGATGAGCGATCGATGTAATACACCCGTCACATTCGTGAAACTGAGTGATGATGTAGCCCGAATAGACAACTCTGCATGGGAATGCCCGTGGCTGATGACGATCTGAACCAACACCATCCGTGGAGCCTTACGTGGCTTGGCACAGATCGATTTCTTGCTCGCCGTCTCGCCCGACCGGCGGCTCGATTCCTCGCGATTGAAGCCGCTAGCGGGATCTTGCTTCTTGCTGCCACGGTGATTGCGCTGGTCTGGGCTAACTCGCCATGGAAGGACTCCTACGCGTCATTTCTCAATGCAGAGATCATTTTCGATGCAGGACCCGTTGGGTTTCAACTGACGCTGCACGAATTTGTAAATGATGCATTGATGGCGTTCTTTTTCTTTGTGGTCGGGCTCGAGATCAAGCGTGAGTTGATAAAGGGTGAACTTCGCGACCGTAAGGCCGCAGCGTTACCGATCATTGCTGCTCTTGGCGGAATGATCGTTCCAGCATTGATCTATTTCGCCTTCAATGTAGGAACAGACGCGTCCCAAGGATGGGGAATTCCGATGGCAACGGATATTGCTTTTGCCGTCGGAGTAGTTGCATTGTTGGGGAATCGAGTTCCGGTTGCGTTGAAACTCTTCTTGCTCTCTCTGGCTGTTGCAGATGATCTTGGAGCAATCGCAGTTATCGCGGTCTTCTACAGCAAATCAATGAGTTTTGTTTGGTTAGGTGCAGCAATCGCGCTACTCGTTCTCGTGTGGCTGATGCGCCGTCGCCGTATTTGGTACGGCCCGCTGTACCTCGCAATAGGCGTGGTGGTTTGGTACTGCATGTTGAAATCTGGTGTGCATGCAACGGTGGCCGGAGTCGCGATGGGCTTCCTCACTCCCACAGATGCGTTGAGGCCTGATCTCGATTCAGAAGCAATCGCTGATCGACTCGAAAACCAATCGGAGTTGAGCGCAGCCGATGTCGCCGCCGCTTCGTTTTTGATTAAAGAGTCGGTGCCAGTCGGTGAACGCCTGGTTGACCGCATGCTCCCGTGGACGAGTTACGTCATCATCCCAATCTTTGCGCTTTGCAATGCCGGTATTTTGTTGACGTCAGAATCGGTCCGAGCCGCAGCGGGCTCTGCGGTGACATGGGGGGTAGCACTCGGTCTCGTTGTTGGAAAAACAGTGGGTGTCTTCGGGGCAGCAACGATTGCAATTGCGATTGGGGTTGCTCGTCGACCTCGTGGCGCCACCAATCTTCATTTGTTCGGCATCGCAATGGCCGCGGGAATTGGCTTTACCGTTTCGCTCTTTGTGACCGAGCTTGCGTTTACCAATGCGCTTTTCACCGAGGAGGCGAAAGTCGGAGTCTTGGTCGCCTCAGCGGTGGCAGGCATTCTGGCGGCGTTGGTACTGAGTCTTGCGGCGAAGCGATCTAGTGCTGCAGAGCTCGCAATCGAGGCGGCGGAGAACAGGGAACTCTTCGATGTGATCCCTGACTCAACTCTGCTTCCCAAAAGCCCGAAATAGTGGACTGACGAGCGTTGCGGAAATTGCCTCAGGTCGGCTTGAACTCGCCAGAGTCGATGTAACGCCCGAGTTCGCGACGAGCGAGTTGCATGCGATGAACCTCGTCCGGCCCATCGGCAAATCGAAGCGTACGCAGGCCAGCCCACATTCCTGCAAGGGGGAAGTCCTGCGAAACACCGCCGCCGCCATGTGCCTGAATCGCGCGATCGACAACAGCGAGTGCAACATTTGGGGCGATCACTTTGATGGCGGAGATCTCGGTGCGAGCCCCACTGTTGCCGACGGTATCCATCAGCCACGCCGCCTTCATTGTGAGCAGGCGGGCCTGTTCGATTTCGATACGGGAATCGGCGATCCATTCTTGAATGACACCTTGTTGGGCAAGTGGCTTGCCGAAAGCAACGCGTTCGGTGACTCGGCGACACATGAGTTCAAGGGCGCGTTCAGCCATACCGATGCACCGCATGCAGTGGTGAATGCGGCCAGGACCGAGACGGGCTTGTGCGAGCGCAAAGCCGCTGCCTTCTTCGCCGAGAATGTTGGAAACGGGTACGCGAACATTGTCGAACTTCAACTCACAATGGCCTTCGCGATCGTTGTATCCGAACACCATGAGATCGCGCACAACGGTAAGTCCGGGTGTATCCATGGGCACGAGCACCATCGATTGCTGCGTGTACGTGGGAGCTGATGGATCAGTTTTTCCCATGACGATTGCCACACGGCAACGGGGGTTTGCCGCGCCTGAAATCCACCATTTACGGCCATTTAGAACGTAGTCGTCGCCATCGCGAACGATGCTGAGACTGATGTTTCGTGCATCGCTTGATGCAACATCGGGCTCGGTCATCGCGAAACAAGATCGGATTTCGCCTTCAAGCAACGGAACCAACCAGCGATCTTTTTGTTCGGGGGTTCCGAATAGCGCAAGGATTTCCATGTTGCCGGTATCGGGTGCAGCTGAGTTCACCGACTCGGGCCCAAGCGGGCTACGCCCGGTGATTTCTGCGAGCGGTGCGTAGTCAACATTCGAAACTGGATCGGGTGTCCACTCGGTGGTGTGTGGCATGAAGAGATTCCACAAATCGCGCGCTTTCGCTTCGGCTTTGAGTTCTTCCATCACGTGCGGGTGGAAGTGAGGATCACCTGAAGCGCGCATTTCCTCAGCAAAGACTGGCTCTGCCGGGATCACTTTTTCTTCCATGAATGCGAGCAGACGTTGTTGAAGGTCTGTGGCACGCGGGCTGAGTGCGAAGTCCATTAGGAACCTGCTCTTCCGTAGTCGTCTTCGTAGCGGACGATGTCGTCTTCACCGAAGTACGTACCGGTCTGCACTTCAATAAACACCACGGGCGCTGTGCCGTCGTTACGAACTCGGTGTTTTGTGTGGACAGGAATCTCAATCGTGCCGCCAGACTCGACGGTGTGGTCCACATCGTTGAGCGTGACGATGGCTGTTCCTTCGACAACGATCCAATGTTCTGAGCGCTTGTCGTGCGATTGATAAGACAACCGCTGTCCAGGTTCGACAGTGATGCGCTTGACCTTGGCGGCGGGGCCGTCGTCGAGGATGACGAACTCACCCCACGGGCGTCGTTCGCCTGATCCGGCCTCGCCGAGGGGTCGAAGGGTGTCGTCGTCTGAGATGGGGTTTTCTCCGGCAGGTGTCACGGGCCGAGTATGGCCGAAATCCCCGTTCAGGGCGGAAATCAGGGCTGTGGATAAGAAAAATCGGGGACCCCCTTTAGGGGTCCCCGCGACGGTGGTTCGAATGGCTGCGATTGACAGAGGCGCCGGGGTGGTCTCATTGTGTCCCCCCATGGCCGGTCCCCTCGTCATCGTCGAATCGCCCACCAAGGCGAAGAAGATCACCGAATTCCTCCGCGGCGAGGACACCGGTGGCGCGTCACCGACCGTTATCGCATCGGTTGGTCACATTCGTGATCTCGTGTCCAAGGCCAAGGAGCTCCCCGAGGGGAAACAAAAAGAGTGGTGGTCGTACCTGGGCATTGATCCCGATGACGGCTTCAAGCCCTACTACAAGGTGTACGACAAGAAGAAAGACACCGTCGCCGAACTTCGTCGTGCATTGAAGAACGCTGATGCGCTCTATCTCGCAACCGATGAGGATCGCGAGGGCGAAGCAATTGCGTGGCATTTGCTCCAGGTGTTGAAGCCACCGAAGGACATGCCCGTTTACCGAATGGTGTTCCACGAAATTACCGCCCCAGCGATTCGCGAGGCATTTGCCAATCCGCGTGAGCTCGATCAGTTGCTCGTCGACGCGCAGGAAACGCGTCGACTTCTTGATCGCCTCGCTGGCTATGACCTTTCCCAGGTTCTGTGGAAGAAGGTCAATCGTGGATTGTCGGCAGGTCGTGTGCAGAGTGTTGCGACACGACTTGTGGTGGAACGTGAACGCGAAATCATGGCGTTCGTCTCTTCTGATTGGTGGGACATCAAAGGCGTGTTTGCAGCGTCCTCTGAACCGATTCCCTTCGGAGCGAAACTTCTTGAACTCGATGGCGTTCGTATCGCCACGGGAAGTGATTTCGATGACGATGGCGATCTGAAGCGAGACGATCGCGTCATCCTCAATGAAGAAACAGTGACTTCCCTCGCCGCAGAACTGCAGTCATCGTCGTTCTCAGTACGAAGTGTTGAGTCCAAGCCCTATCGCAAGCGACCATTCGCCCCGTTCACGACGTCAACGCTGCAACAGGTCGCTGGTCGCCGTCTCAAAGTGTCAGCCAAGCAGGTCATGTCGATGGCCCAGGGTCTTTACCAGCAGGGCTACATCACCTATATGCGAACGGACTCCACCAATCTTTCTGCCGCAGCTGTCGCTGCAGCGAAAGCGGAAATCACCGAGCGGTACGGTGCTTCGGCGATTGAACAAAATCCGCGTACCTGGGGCAAGAAAGCAGCGAATGCGCAAGAAGCGCATGAAGCTATTCGTCCCGCCGGTGATCGATTCCGTCGACCCGAAGAAGTTCGGAATGAAGTTGCCCCCGGCGAATTTCGTCTGTACGAGATCATCTGGCAGCGCACTGTTGCGTCGCAGATGATCGATGCAATTGGTGAAACCGTCACGGTTCGTCTTGGTTCGGTAACGCCGAGTGGCCGAGATGCAGAATTCTCGGCGGCAGGCACGGTTATTACCGAACGCGGTTGGATGCAGGTCGAAGACTGGCGCACCGACGACACCGATTCAGAAAGCGAAGACGACACCGAACGCCGACTGCCGCAGTTGAAGGTCGGCGACGGTCTTGATGCAACGGAAATCACTCCGGAAGGTCACGCCACAAAACCGCCAGCTCGATTTACTGAAGCATCGCTTGTCGGAAAAATGGAAGAGCTTGGCGTTGGTCGTCCTTCGACGTATGCATCAATCATGGAAACCATTCAGGGCCGTGGCTATGTGTGGAAGAAGGGTTCTGCACTTGTTCCCAGTTGGAATGCATTCGCGGTAACCACGCTGCTCGAACAGCACTTCGCTGAACTTGTCGACTACGACTTCACCGCGAATCTCGAAGGAGTACTCGATCGCATCTCGAATGGTGATGCGAACAGCGTCGACACACTTGCCGAGTTCTATTTCGGTCCCATGGTTGACGGAGTACGAAAAGATGGGCTTCGCGATCTCGTCACCGAACGACTTCCCGAAATCGATGCGGCCGCGATTAATACGTTCTTGTTGGGCGACGATCACAATGGAATGCCCGTCATCGCCAAACCTGGAAAGTTCGGGCCCTATGTGCAGCGCGGTGACGACACTGCGTCGGTGCCCGAGAACCTTCCGCCCGCCGATCTCACTGTCGCAGTTGCGCTCGAATTGCTTGCCATGCCGAAGGGCGGTAAGCCCATCGGTGAAGATCCTGAAACCGGCCTGACAGTTTTCGTGATGAGCGGAAAGTTCGGGCCGTACGTCCAGCTGGGAGAATTTGAAGAAGCTCCCGACGAGAAGCCTCGTCGCGCCTCGCTGTTCAAATCGATGGATCCTTACGAGGTGACACTCGAAACCGCACTCGAACTTTTGTCATTCCCGAAGGTTCTTGGTTCAGATCCCGAAACCGGAAAATCGATTCGTGCGCAGAACGGAAAGTTCGGTCCGTATCTGACCAAAGGCGATGAAGGCGAGGCCGAGAAGCCGGAAACGCGGAGCCTGGATTCTGAAGAGCAGATGCTTGGAGTCACGTTTGAAGACGCACTCGCGCTGTTCGCGGTGCCGCGCCAGTATGGGAAGCGGGTGCCGAAGCCTCCATTGGCGGATCTCGGCATCGACCCAGCCTCAGGCCGTCAAATGTTGATCAAAGACGGAAAGTTTGGGCCCTACGTCACTGATGGCGAGACCAATGCCTCGCTTCGTATTGGCGATGTTCCCGAAACACTGAGTCCCGAGCGCGGGGCAGAGCTTCTTCAGGATCGGCGTGTTTACATCGCCGAAAACGGTGGGCCGGCGGCAAAGAAGGCGGCAAAGAAGTCCGTGAAGAAGGCTGCGAGAAAGAAGTCGACGGGTAAGAAGAGCGCCAAATCTCGGGCCAAGAAACCTGATCCGCTGACCAAGCACACTTTGGGTACCGGGCAGTCGAAGGCAGCCCAGAAGGCGGCCAAGAAGCCCAATGTGGTCAGGTTCGACTCCCAGATCCTCGATCAGGAACGCTGAATACCCTCAGAGCGGTGCTCAGGGGTGGCAGGGTCCTCTCCTAGGCTCCATGCATGGCTGTGCATCGCCCCGAACCCCGGGACGAAGCCGATCCCCCCGAGGATGCAACGCCCGTCGAGGCTTCTGGCCCCGACGTTGACGCGACCATGCCGGGCTGGAGTCGCGCCTCGCTCTTCGGCGAGGACACCGAAACCCTCTTTACGAAGGATCCCTCGGATCGACCAGGTTTCCACGTTCGTCTTTTTGGTAGCCACGAGTTTTTCCGACTTTGGCTCGTGCAAGTTGTCTCCGCCACGGGCGATTGGTTGGGCTTCTCGGCGATCATCCTTTTAGCGGCCACCATTGGCGGCGGCGCTGGTGCTGGTGCGATTTCACTCGTCATGGCCGCGCGCATCGTGCCTGGGTTTTTCTTCGGACCACTAGCGGGCGTTCTTGTTGATCGTTGGGATCGCAAGAAGGTCATGGTCAGTTGCGATATCGGACGAGCAGTTGTGATGGTGCTGCTCCCGTTCGTCAGCGATGTCATTGGTCTTGTTCTTGCATCGCTTGTTCTCGAAGTCCTCACGTTGTTGTGGGGTCCAGCGAAGGATTCGGAAGTTCCGAACTTGGTTCCTCCGGAACACTTAACGACAGCGAACTCGTTGTCGCTGGCTGCGGCCTACGGAACCTTTCCGTTCGCGTCGTTGCTGTTTGCACTGCTGGCCGGATTGTCAGTGTGGATTGGCCGAGTTCCCGGACTTGGGTGGCTCGAGACCAATCAGATGGCATTCGCGTTTTATGCCGATGCACTGACGTTCGTTTTTTCGGCGTGGATGATTAGCCGACTCACATTCCCTGAACGGGAGCGGCGCGTCCGAACGACAGCCGATGATGAACGACGCGTCGATATCAAAGCCACACTGCAAGAACTTCGTGAGGGTTGGAACGAAATTTGGAAGAACCACACCATCCGCGCCGTGAATCTTGGACTTGCTACTGGACTTATCGGTGGCGGCATGCTTATTCCGCTCGGCGCAGTGTTTTCGACCGAAGTTCTTGATGCCGGTGCGGCAGGCTACGGACTGTTCACCACAGCGCTTGGCTTTGGTGTCGCAATCGGTGTTGTTGGAGTATCGCTATTCCAGAAGCGATTGCCTCAAACCACAACATTCACCGCCGCGCTCTTTGTTGCGGGCATAGCGTTGTTCTGCGCCGCCTCATCTTCGTCGTTGTGGGCTGCGGTGATCTTCGTTGGACTGATGGGGATTGCTGTTGGGCCGGTTTACGTTCTCGGTTTCGCAATGCTCCAACAAGAAGTCGCTGATGATCTTCGCGGTCGTGTCTTTAGTTCGCTCAACACCCTTGTTCGCATGTGTGTACTTATTGCCATGGTCGCCGGTCCATTGCTCGCTGCCATCCTTGGTCGCATTGCCTCGACGATGATTAATAATCGCGTTGATCTCGGAGGTAAGACGCTTGAACTCCCTGGCGTGCGTCTCGCGCTGTGGCTTGCTGCGCTGATCATCATCGCTGCAGGGTTTGTTGCTGGAGCTTCGTTACGTGCAGGCCAACGTACGAAGCGTGCCGGCGCATCCGCTCATCCCTCGCGGCCGAATCCCCCGGATCCACAGCCGCTTGATTTCACGCCGATTGATCTGCGACCGGCCGGCCCTATACCTGAACCTCATCCCGACGACGAAGCTTCCGGAGAACCGATATGACTCGCGGAATGTTCATTGCGTTTGAAGGCGGCGAGGCCTGCGGAAAATCAACTCAGTCGCAACGTTTAGCAACAGCGATTGATGCAGTACTCACTCGCGAACCAGGTGGAACAGTGATCGGGGCACAATTACGTGCCGTTCTTCTCGATCCGCAAACAGTCAACCTTTCCGATCGCGCTGAAGCACTTCTCATGGCCGCCGATCGCGCGCAGCACGTCGCAGAAGTTGTGGAGCCGGCGTTGGTATCGGGACGTCACGTGGTCTCCGATCGTTTTGCGGGTTCCTCGATTGCCTACCAAGGCCATGGTCGTGGACTCCCGGTGAGCGAAATTCGCGACCTCTCGCTGTGGGCGACGGGTGGCGTATGGCCCGACCTCATCGTTCTTCTCGATGTCCCCGAGGCCGAAGCCGATTTTCGTCTCGGTTCCTCTCGCGATCGGATGGAGTCAGAACCGGCGTCGTTCCATGCGGCAGTGATCGAAGGTTTCCGATCCCAAGCGGCGGCCGAACCAGATCGTTGGGTGGTCATCGATGGCACCCCTTCGATCGAAGAGGTTTCCGCTGCGGTGTTCGCTGTCGTCGCTGAGCGGCTACAACTGCCTCTGTGACATCACGCACCGACTACCCGCCGCTGTCGGCGGAACTCGCTGGAATTGAACTCTGGGCCAATGTCGTCGGCCAGGACGATGCGATTGGCGAACTTCGTGCTGCAGTCAATGCACCAGTACACGCGTACATGCTGGTTGGTCCGCGCGGAAGTGGAAAGCGCGAACTTGCTCGAGCGTTTGCTGCTGCGTTGGTAAGTCGTGATCGCACGGGCGACGATGCGGTGCGGCAAGCGCGAATGGCGTTGATGCAAAATCATTCCGACATCACCGAGTTCGAACGAGTTGGTGCATCGATTTCTGCGGAGCAGGCCGATGCAATCATTTCGACCGCGGCGCGTTCTTCTATCGAGAATGGTCCGAAGGTTCTCATTCTTGATGAGTTCCATCTCGTGAGAACCGTTGCTCCAAAATTATTAAAGACCATTGAAGAACCGCCCGCCGGAACGGTGTTCGTGGTTCTCGCCGACGATATTCCGAATGATCTCGTCACAATTGCGAGCCGATGTGTACGCATCGACCTTGCAACGATCACTGATGACCTGGTTACCGAGCGATTGATCGCCGAAGGCGTCGCGCCTGACCGTGCCGCTGACGCGGCAGCCGCTGCGGTCGGAGATCTCGGACGCGCGCGGTTGTTGGCAACCGATGACCGGCTTTCGTTGCGACGCGTAGCATGGCACGCTGTTCCTGATCGCCTCGATGGCACCGGTGCACGCGCCATTGAAACGGTCGATGACCTCTTGGCGATGATCGAAGACGCCATGGCTCCATTGGCCGAAGCCCATGTCGCAGAAGTTGCCGAGTTCGCCGAACTCGTGGCTGCTCGAGGCGAACGCGGTTCGGGCCGCAAGCAGTTCGAAGATCGCCATAAACGCGAAGTCCGTCGATACCGAACTGATGAAATTCGTGCCGGTCTCACAGAACTGTCACGTCGCTACCGCGATGATCTTGCGGCTTCACCTCGGCCAGCCGAGATTGCAGCCGCAATCGATGACATTGCGGCCCTAGCGACCAATCTGGTGAGGAACCCCAACGAGCGACTGCAGTTGGTGGCGCTCTTTACGAAACTTGGCCGACCCCACCGGTGAGTCCACTTCCATCGAGCCCACTTCGCCGAGTGGGTCGTTTCCGAGCCGGCGGCTAACCTCATCGCTTCCCGCCCGGGTAGCTCAGACGGCAGAGCAGCTCACTCGTAATGAGCAGGTCAGGAGTTCGATTCTCCTCTCGGGCTCTGATGGCCGATCAACAAGCGTTTGCCGAGCAGGCAATGGAGTTCATGCCGCAGTTGTATTCCACTGCGCTACGAATGACGCATAACGCGTCCGATGCCGAAGATCTTGTTCAAGAGACGTACCTCAAGGCCTACAAAGGTTTCGCAGGGTTTGAGCAGGGAACGAATTTGCGAGCCTGGATGTTCCGCATCCTGACCAACACCTACATCAACTCGTATCGGTCGAAGAAGCGCCGTCCCGAAGAAACCGAGCTTGACGATGTCGAAGATTTCTATCTCTACCGTCGCATGGGTGGACTTGAAGCCGTTCGTGCCTCTCGGAGTGCCGAGGATCAACTTATGGACTTGTTCTCCGATGCCGAGGTGCAGAGTGCAATCGATGCGCTGCCAGAGTCCTATCGCCTCGCGATATTGCTGAGCGATGTCGAAGGGCTTTCCTACAGGGAAATTGCCGAAGATCTCGATATTCCGATCGGAACTGTCATGAGCCGGCTTCATCGTGGAAGAAAAGCACTCCAGAAGCAGTTATATGACTATGCCCGTGAGCGGGGACTGACCGATGCCATCCCCGAAGCCTCCTTGGAAGCGCCATGACCAACGAACCCAACTTCCCATCCGGCGATCCATTTGCCATCACCCCGGACTGCGAAAAGGTGATGGCCGAGGTCGACAGTTTTCTCGACCAGGAACTCACCGATGCGGTGCGGGTGAGCATCGCGGCGCATCTCGAGTCGTGTAGTCCCTGCTTCGAGGTGTTTGATTTCGAGGCGGAACTGCGGTTGGTGATTTCGATCAAAACCCACACCGTGGAGTTTCCCGACACGCTTCGAATTCGGATCGAAGAGAAACTGACCTATCTCCGGATCGAAGGATCTGGGGCGACGGGGTCCGGCGGTGGCGGAGAGCCTCGCCGAGAGGCATAGAATTAGGACTATGAATCTTCTGTTCGCGCAGGTATGGGCATTTTGGATTGCGCCGGTTCTGGTCGCCTCGGCAATCGGGGTCTTGGCAGTAATGATCGGCTTGTATTTGAAGAAGGTCGTCGCTCCCCGCTATCCCAAGCGCTGAGCTTGTGGCCGCAGCGGTCGATTGGGGAGTAGCCGAACGGGTTGCGATCCGCACATCGAAGAAGGATCCCTTCGCCGCTAGTTATCACTATCAATCGCTGCAACCTGATTTCGATCGTTTAACGGCGATCGCTGAAGGGTTGGTTGCGCAAGAAACGGGGCTTCGATCACTCGCTGGTCCTGCTCGCGCTCGAGTCACCGATCGGCCGGGATGGATCCGCGCCAACCTCGCCTCGTTCCAACGATTGCTGGCACCGATGCTCGAAAAGTTCGGCGATCGCGTTTCGTCGAGTCGCGTTGCGCCACTAACCGCCCGTATTGCTGGTGCTGAACTCGGAGTTGTCCTCGGTTGGATGTCGGCGCGGGTGTTGGGCCAGTACGACTTACTCGTGATCGAAGAAGAGAATCCGCAAGACCAGGACATCGTTTATTACGTGGGCCCAAACGTTCTTGCGCTCGAGAAGCAGTTCGCGTTTCCGCCGGAAGAGTTCCGCATGTGGCTTGCGTTGCACGAGGTCACACATCGCGCGCAGTTCACGGGCGTGCCGTGGCTCCGAGAACATTTCCTCGGACTCGTGCACGAAACAATGAACACCATCGACCCCGACCCAGCTCGCGTGAGCGAGACCATCGCTCGAGTCACTGCTGCAATTCGTGCCGGACAGAAACCACTCGCCGATGGCGGATTGGTCAATCTGATCGCCGGTCCTGAACAACGGGCAGTGCTCGATCAGGTGAGCGGCATGATGAGTCTTCTCGAAGGACACGGCGACATCACGATGGATCGTGCCGGTCATGACCTTGTTCCGAGCGCCGATCGCTTTTCGAAGGTTTTGCGCGAGCGACGCGAATCGGCGCGCGGTATGGCGAAAGTTTTTCAGCAGTTGATTGGCCTGCAAGCCAAGTTGGCGCAGTACGCCCAAGGAGAAGCGTTCATCACTGAAGTTGAACGCGCGGGCGGCCAACTGTTGTTGTCTCGTGCATGGGAAGGGCCAGAGAATCTTCCGAGCATCATCGAGATTCGCGAACCGCGTTTGTGGATCGACCGCATGGCTGCTCCACTTCCGGTTGCTGGCTGAACTCGATTGGTCATCGTGAGTTCTCTCGCTGAACGTCACGAGGAATTGCTCGCTCGTTGCACGTTCCCGCCCGCGGGCTCTCCTTTGGTCTGTGGTGTGTCAGGCGGTGCTGACTCGATGGCACTGTTGGTTTTGGCTGTCGCCGCAGGCTGTGCTGTCACGGCGGTTCACGTGGATCATGGGTTGCGTGCTGGCTCGCATGACGAGGCCGATCGTGTCCGAGCGGTTGCTGATTCCCTTGGCGCGGCGTTCCGGTCTGAATCGGTGATGGTGGAAGCGGGCGCCAATCTTGAAGCTCGGGCTCGAACCGCTCGCCACCAAGTGCTGGGGCCCGATGCTGCCCTTGGTCACACTGCGGACGATCGGGCCGAAACCATGATCGTGAATCTGTTGCGCGGTGCAGGCCCTGACGGGCTGGCCTCGATCCGCCCGGGTATCCGTCATCCGATTTTGGATTTGCGGCGTTCGGAAACAGAACAGGTTTGTGAACGTGAAGGGATCGAACCGTTCTTTGATCCCAGCAACAGCGATCCTGCGTTTGTTCGCAATCGTGTCCGACATGAAGTACTTCCGTTGCTCGCCGAGATTGCCGGCCGCGACCCGGTTCCGATTCTCGATCGCCAGGCTGATGTGTTCGCGTCGGTTGCTGATCATTTGCGGTTCGAAGCGACCGCGCTTGACCCAACCGATGCGCGAACTCTTCGCGATGCGCCCGAGGCGATTGCTCGCGTAGCTCTCCGCGAGTGGCTCCGAGAAGGCGCGGAAGAGCGACATCCGCCTGATGCGGCAACGATTGATCGCGTCATGGCCGTCGTAAAGGGCGAGGCCACCGCGACCGATGTGGGTGGAAATCGTCGCGTCGAACGAACCGGGGGTCGGTTACGAATCGTGGCGGCACCGAAAGTCTGAGGACTGCACTACATTCGCCGCGTGACCCAAAGCGCGTCCGGAAATGACCATCCGCATCCCGATGTCGATCCCCATCTGGGCCAGATCCTCGTCACCCATGAAGCCATTCAGCAGCGCATTGTTGAATTAGGCCAAGAGATCACGGCCGATTACGCCGGCCGCGCACCATTGCTGATCGCTGTCCTCAAAGGTGCGGTCATGTTTATGGCCGACATTGCTCGCGCAATCGCATTACCCGTCGAACTCGACTTTATGGCGGTGTCTTCCTACGGCACCGCGACGAAGACCAGCGGCGTGGTGCGGATCGTGAAAGATCTCGACATCGATCTCACTGGGCGAGACGTCATCATCGTCGAGGACATCGTCGATAGCGGCCTGACGCTGAACTACCTCCGAAAGAATTTGGCGGCGCGACATCCCGCCAGCCTCGAGGTCTGTGCCCTTCTGCTCAAAGAAGGCATGCAGAAAGTTGAACCCGATCTTCGCTACGTAGGTTTCCGACTTCCCGATGAGTTTGTTGTCGGTTATGGCCTCGATGTGGCGGAGCGCTATCGCAATCTCGACGATCTTCGGGTCTTTGTTGGTCCCGAAAGTGGTCACTGAGGTCGTTAAATTCTGTGGGAATCGGTACGATTCCTGCACAAATGAACGTTTCTGTTTTCGTCCCCTCACTAGGAGACCGTGATGGACCCCGTTGATCTTCCCCGTATCTCAGCTGCCGTGAAAGAGATTCTCATCGCAATTGGCGAGGATCCTGAACGCGATGGCCTTCAGGACACGCCCGATCGTGTTGCGCGTATGTACGCCGAGGTTTTTGCTGGTCTTCGTGATGATCCCCGCAGCCACCTTCAGGTCATGTTCGAAGCGAATCACGACGAGATGGTCATGGTTCGCGACATCGCACTCACTTCGATGTGCGAACACCATCTGGTTCCGTTCATGGGTAAAGCCCATGTTGCCTATATCCCCGGTACCGATGGTCGTGTGACTGGTCTTTCAAAAATCGCTCGCCTTGTCGACGCCTACGCCAAACGCCCGCAGGTGCAAGAGCGTCTGACCGCGCAGATTGCCGACGAGCTCGAAACCACGTTGCAACCGCGAGGCGTGCTCGTTGTCATCGAAGCAGAGCATTTGTGCATGTCGATGCGTGGAGTTCGCAAGCCTGGTTCAAGCACCGTGACCTCAGCCGTGCGTGGATTGTTCCGTGAAAGCGCTGCGACCCGACTTGAAGCGATGCGATTCATCGCTCGCGACTAAACGTGGCCGACGTCATACCTCGGCTCGGAGTGGGAACTCCGACATCAATCCCATTGATCATGGGGATTGTCAACGTAACTCCCGATTCATTTAGTGATGGTGGGAAGTTTCTCGATCCCGAAGTCGCAATTGCGCATGGCCTGATGCTGGCCGATGAAGGGGCCTCAGTCCTTGACATAGGTGGAGAGTCAACCCGTCCCGGTGCTGCTCCAGTCGATATCGAAACCGAACTTGCTCGAGTCATTCCGGTGATCGAAGGTCTCGCCGGTCGTTGTCGACTCAGCATCGATACCCGCAAAGCCGAGGTGGCAAGGGCTGCGGTGGCCGCCGGAGCGACGCTCATCAACGATGTGTCAGCATCACTTTGGCCCGTTGCGGCGGAACTTGGTGTGGGGTGGATCGCCATGCATATGCAGGGCGAGCCGGGCACGATGCAGGCCGATCCTCACTACGACGACGTCGTTGCCGAGGTGTGTGCGTTCCTTCGCGAGAGCGCAATGGCCGCTTCAGAGGCCGGAGTAAAAGAAATTTGGGTCGATCCTGGGTTTGGGTTTGGGAAGACCGATTCGCACAATCTGGCCCTGCTCGCGCACCTCGATCGCATCGTTGAAATGGGTTGGCCGGTTGTCGTAGGGACAAGCAGAAAAGCCATGCTGGGACGGCTCCTTGCGACGTCTGACGGTTCCAACGAACTGGTTCCAGCTGACGATCGTCTTGCGGGATCAATCGCGACGGAAGTGTGGGCAATGCACGCCGGAGCGAGCATGATTCGCGCTCACGACGTCAGAAGCGCCATCCAAGCGGCCAAAGTCGTGGCAGCATGAACGCCGTGGCCAGTAAAGGGAAATGGGCGCAGGGAATCCGACCCCGCAACTTTCATTGGGTGATCGCTGAGCGACTCGCCCTCTGTGAGCGACCCGGTGGCTATGGAGCGAACCATCGAAAGGTTCGCCGCCAAGAGGAAATCATCTGGGTCCGCGAACAGGGATTCACCTGTGTCATCTCGACGATCACGGCTCCCCTCAATCTCCACAACTACGACGAGCTTGGTGTCACCTGGCGCCAT
The DNA here is from genome assembly GCA_016462055.1 of Acidimicrobiia bacterium. Lineage (GTDB taxonomy): Bacteria > Actinomycetota > Acidimicrobiia > Acidimicrobiales > Acidimicrobilacustridaceae > Acidimicrobilacustris. The sequence goes on from JAEMTX010000001.1 coordinate 39,361, forward strand.
CGCCCCGTCCCTGAAGACGATCTCGGTCTTTTCGAATCGGCGTTCTTCGCGGAATTGCGAACCTTGCTCGAGCGCGGCGAACGCATCCTTATCCACGCTGAAGAACTCAGTGATCGCGTGTGTGGTCTGATCGCCGGCTACCTGCTCTGGAACGGCTTAGTCGAGAGTCCGCCGCGGGTTGTTACCGTGATCGAGCAGTTGACGCAGCGCCAACTGGGCCCCGCTGGTCGTGAGTTGGTTGCCATTTCACTGACGATCCCCCCGCCTGCCTGAACCGGAGCGCTGCCTTATGGCCCCGACTGATCGAATTGAACTTCGCCAACTTGTGGTGATCGGTATTTGTGGCGCGCTTCCTGAAGAGCGTGAACGGGCGCAGCCACTTGAAGTCGACCTCGATGTCGTCGCTGACCTCTCTGCGGCGGGTACATCAGACAATCTCGCCGACACGCTTGATTACGGAGCTATCACTGCATCAGTTGAGCGCGTGATTCTCAACGGAACGCCGCAGTTACTCGAACACCTCGCCCAGAATATTGCCGACGCGGTGCTCGCCGATCCCCGAGCATTGTCCGTCACGGTTTCTGTGCGGAAGTTGCGCCCACCAGTGCCGCAGGCCCTGGCCACTTCGGGCGTCACCATCACCCGAGGACGCTGAATGTCGCGTGCCTTCTTGAGCCTCGGCTCAAACATCGGTGATTCGTGGTCGCTTTTGCGTGAAGCGGTGAACTCTCTTGATTCGGTCGTTGCGGTGTCACCGGTATATCGGACCGATCCCGTGGGCGGACCAGAGCAAGATCCATTTCTTAACATCGTGATTGAACTCGACACCGATTTGAGTGCGCGCGAATTGTTGGGTGTTTGTCATCGTCTCGAATCGGCGGCCAACCGGGTGCGTACCGTTCGTTGGGGCCCACGCACGCTCGATGTCGACATCATCTGGATCGAAGGCGTCACAATTTCCGAACCCGATCTCGAGGTTCCTCATCCGCGAATGCAATCGCGTCGTTTCGTCATGGCGCCGCTTGCCGATCTTGCTCCTGATGTAGCCGGACCTGATTGGGCTGACCGGGCCGAGGGCCACGTGCATCGCGTCGGACCAATAGACGCCGAACCAGGATGACCACGAATAGCTCGGTCCGAATCATTGGGCCGGGCCGTGCGGGTGGTGCGCTGGCAATTGCGTTGGCACGGGTTGGATGGACGGTGGTTGCTCCCGTTCATCGCGGCGAGTCGCTCTCGGCAGCAGCAAGCGGGGTTGATCTTTTGGTCATTGCGACTCCCGACGGCGTCATCGCCGATGTAGCACGCGAGATCACGCCCGATCCAACAACCGTTGTTGTTCATCTTTCTGGCGCCCTTGGCCTTGAAGCGCTAGCAACACATCCGCAACGTGCATCACTGCACCCGCTGACATCAATGCCAACTGCGGAAATTGGAGCTGAGCGATTGGTTGGTGGCGCATGGTTCGCTATCGATGCGAACACGGAGAGCGCGCTCAAGTGTATGGAATCGCTTGCCGATGCGCTTGGTGGTCGATCGTTCGTTGTTGACGATGAACATCGAGTTGCGTACCACGCGGCTGCAGCGATTGCGTCGAATCACGTTGTTGCCCTACTTGGTTCTGCGGAACGTGTAGCCCGTTCTGCTGGCGTACCGATCGAGGCATATTTAGAACTCGTTCGTGCAACGATTGACAACATCGAAGACCTTGGAGTCATTGATGCGTTGACGGGCCCTGTGGCGCGTGGCGACTGGGACACGGTCGCTCGTCATCGTGACGCGATCGACCCTTCTGAACTTGCGTTGTATGACGCATTGGTGGACGCAGCACGTCGCGTGGTGGACTCTCGACCAATACCGAGCGATGAATCGACGCCACCAATTCCCGAAACGGAAAACTGATGCAGGCCCTCTCCAGAAAATCAGAGTTTCGTGACCATCTCGAAACGGTGCGCGCGCTCGGACGTACGGTCGGACTCGTTCCAACTATGGGAGCGCTTCACGAAGGTCATCTTTCGCTCCTTCGTGCTGCCGCAAACGATTGTGATGTTGTAGCGCTCACGATTTTTGTGAACCCGCTGCAGTTTGGCGCGGGTGAAGACCTCGATGCCTACCCGCGTCCGCTCGAGCGCGATCTCGAACTCGCGGAAGCGGCTGGAGCCGACGTTGTCTTTACGCCAACGACCGATGAGATGTATCCCCAAGTGACGCTGACGAACGTTCATGTCGATCGGCTCACTTCCTCAATGGAAGGCGCGAGTCGTCCCACCCACTTCGATGGTGTGACCACCGTCGTCACGAAGTTGTTCAACATCGCTGGTCCGTGCAGGGCCTATTTCGGCGAGAAGGACTTCCAACAACTGGCGGTCGTTCGCCGAATGGTTGCCGATCTTGATCAGCCGGTCGTAATCGTTGGTTGTCCCATCGTGCGTGAAAACGATGGTCTGGCCATGTCGAGTCGGAATCTTTACCTGTCGTCAACCGAACGCGAAGCCGCCACGGTCATTAACCGAGCACTTCGTGCCGGGGCCGCCATGTTCGAAGCGGGGGAGAGCGATCCATCGGTTGTCGAATCACATATGGCTTCGATCATCGATGCCGAACCGCTTGCCGTACTTGATTACGCCGTGGTCGTGAACCCTGAGTCATTGCTCACTCCCGATCGACTGGTGAGTGGAACCACGGTGCGGTTGTTGATGGTGGCGCAGATGGGAACGACGCGATTACTCGACAACCTGGGTGTCGACGTACCGTAGGACCCTTACCCGCATGGTGACCGCACGCGGCGCCGAGCTGAAGGAGAAGACGATGCAACGTCGAATGATGAAATCAAAGATCCATCGCGCTTGTATTACTGACGCCAATCTTCATTACGTGGGTTCCATCACCCTCGATACGGAATTGATGGAGCAGGCCGACATCCGCGAATGGGAGCAGGTGCAGGTCCTCGATATCGATAACGGTGCGCGGTTCGAGACCTACGCGATCCCCGGTGGTCCGGGCACGGTATGTCTCAACGGCGCTGCAGCACGTTTAGTACAGCCTGGTGACCGCATCATTGTGATCACCTACGCCGACTATGACGAGACCGAACTTGAGGACTACGTCCCTCGTGTTGTGCATGTCGACGGCGCCAACCACATCATTGATGAATTCGAGGCCGTGACCATCGCTGCTCAAAAATTTCCTGTTCGATTCCGAGCCTGACCCCGTTCTTCGGTCAGACTGCAGACCTGTGACTGCCGAGCTCGATCTTCTTGTTGTCGGTTCTGGCGTTGCCGGACTTTCGGCCGCCGTGCGTGCCGCAGCCCGAGACGGTGTTCGTGTGGGAGTCCTTACCAAGGGTCCGCTTGAGCAGTCGACGACCAGATGGGCCCAAGGCGGTGTCGCTGCTGTTCTCGGCGGCGATCCCGATTCCACCGATCTGCATCTCGCTGACACGCTCGCTGCCGGAGCTGGCCTTTGTGACGTTGATGCGGTGCGCATTCTGGTTGAAGAGGGTCCAGTTCGGGTTCGTGATCTGGTTTCACTTGGGGCGCGATTCGATCGCGACGCCGAAGGCAAGTTCGAATTAGCGCGCGAAGGTGGTCACTCACTGCCGCGAATTGTTCATGCCGGTGGTGTTGCTACTGGGGCCGAAATCGAACGAGCGCTGGTCGTTGCTGTGCGAAGTGAAGCAACAGAAATTCACGAGCATGCGTTTGCCCTCGACCTTGTTGTTGAAAACGGCCGATGCGTTGGTGTTCGTGCGGCGCTAGCCGATGGAACCGTTGGCATTGTTCGCGCCAGAAATGTTCTGCTGGCATCAGGCGGAGCCGGGCAGATCTTTTCTGTGACTACGAATCCACTTGAGGCGACGGGTGACGGCATCGCTATGGCATTGCGCGCTGGCGCTGCAGTAGCCGATGTCGAGTTTGTGCAGTTCCATCCGACAGCACTTCATCATGAGCGCATGCCGCGCCCGTTGCTTTCTGAAGCATTACGCGGTCATGGAGCACTCATACGTGACATTAACGGTGAGCGATTCGTCGATGAAATGCTTCCGCGTGATCAGGTCAGTCGAGCGATGGTTCGCCGCATGATCGAACTACATACCGATCATTGCTTGCTCGATGTGACTGGTCTCGAACAATTCGATGTTCGATTTCCAACCATCGCCGCGATGCTTTCCGGTCTCAAGTTCGATCCCTCTCAAGATCTCCTTCCGATTGCTCCAGCGGCGCATTACCTGTGCGGTGGCGTTCTCACCGACCTCAACGGCGCGACGAGCATCCGGGGTTTGTGGGCTGCAGGTGAAGTTGCGTGTTCAGGTGTGCACGGCGCGAATCGACTGGCCTCAAACTCATTGCTCGAGGGAATGGTGTTTGGGGCTCGCGTTGTTGAAGCTATTGAACTGGGCATCGACGTTCCGGAAATGACGGGCGCTATGCGAGCACTCGATGGTGATGGTGGCCGTCGAATTGAGGGATGGCGCGCGCCGGAGTCGTTGTCTTCAGCGGTCGAAGGCGATGCCGACGCACTTGCGACTGTCCGCGATGACATGCAATGGGCAATGACTGTTGGCGCCGGAGTCGTGCGAGATTCAAGTTCGCTCGCGGCAACGGCGACAAAGGTCGAGCAAGCCCGCACTCTCGCCGACGCCACTGGTGTTGCTGCGTGGGAACTGGCGAACCTGACCGCGGTGGCCACCGCTCTCCTTGTTGCGGCTGAAGCTCGCACGGAAAGTCGTGGTGCGCACACTCGTGACGATTGCCCTTCGCTGGACCCGAATTTGGCTCTGCGATTGGTGATCGTCTGACCGGTTCGCTCTGGTCGGGCTCGGCAGGGCAGGCTTTCGGAATGTCAGATCTGCTTCAGCCGCCCCGAGTCGTTGTCGTTGATGCGGTCGAACGTGCCCTCGCCGAGGATCTCACGCCACTTGGCGACCTCACTTCTGCACTCCTTCCCCAAGACTTGGTTGCCACCGCGCGCTTCGTAGCTCGCAGCAATGGCGTCGTCGCCGGCCGACTTTGTGCGGCGGAAACATTCGTGCAGGTCGATCCATCTGTGGTTCTCGAATGGTCGGTCACTGATGGTGACACGGTGAGTCCCGGTTCAGTGATCGCAAGGGCGACTGGTTGCTTGGCATCGATCCTGACAGCAGAACGAACGGCACTGAACTTTCTTGGACACCTTTCGGGCATCGCGACGCGAACAAGTGAGTACGTCGCTGAGGCCGCGAAGGGTGGCAGCGCGTATGTGTGGGACACGCGAAAGACCACGCCTGGATTGCGGGTTCTTGAAAAGGCTGCGGTTCGCGCCGGCGGTGGACGTAATCATCGCGGCAATCTTTCCGACTGGATTCTTCTGAAAGACAACCACATTGCGTTGTTTGGCATCACCGACGCAGTTGCCCGTTCTCGTTCAATGTGGCCAGCACGAACGGTCCATGTTGAATGCGACACGATTGAGCAAGTTCACGAAGCACTCGCGGCGGGTGCAGACGCGTTGCTGCTCGACAACATGACGACCGACATGATTCGTGAATGTGTGGCAGTCGCTTCTGCTTCTCAGCACCGTCCGTTGCTCGAAGCATCTGGCGGGATCACTCTCGAAACGATCGCGTCGTATAGCGCCGCGGGTGTCGATTGCATTTCGGTCGGTGGACTCACGAATTCTGCTCCGGTCCTCGATATTGGACTCGACATCGACCCGGCATGACGGAGGAACAACGGATGCTTCTCGCTGTTGATGCAGGAAATACACAAACGGTTGTAGGTCTTTACGACCTCGATGGCGGAACCGCAGCTGGGCGTCGTCCAGAAGCCGGCCTTCTTGACCATTGGCGAATTTCCACTGCTGCCGATCGCACCGGCGATGAGTACGCGGTCATGCTGCAGGGCTTTCTCGCCCTCCGTCGAAACAGTTTTTCGGATATCGATGGAATTGTAATTTCCTCTGGTGTTCCGCAAGTCACCGCCACGTTGCGTCAGGTCACTGCGCGTCACTTGGATTTTGAGCCAATCGTCATTGGCCCCGGCGTTCGCTCGGGCATCCGCATTGATTACGACAACCCCAAAGAGGTCGGTGCCGATCGCATCGCGAATGCCGTTGGCGCGTATGACCTTTACGGTGGGCCGACGATCATCGCTGATTTCGGAACGGCAACGACCTGCGATGCCGTTTCTGAAGACGGCGTCTACCTCGGTGGCGCGATCGCGCCTGGCGTCGAAATCTCGATGGATGCATTGGTCGGCCGGGCGTCGGCACTGCGAGCGGTGGAACTGACAGCACCGCGCAACGTTCTGGGAAAGTCCACGGTGGAATCGATTCAGTCGGGCGCTGTCTACGGATTCGCTGCGCAGGTCGACGGTTTATGCGATCTGATCGAAGCGGAACTCGGAACATGCACGGTGATTTCCACCGGGGGACTTGCGGAAACAATTACGCCGTTCTCAAAGCGCATTCAACACACCGAACCGTGGTTGACGCTTCACGGTCTTCGGCTGATTTACGAAAAGAACGTCTGACGCTTCGCTTCGCTGGTTAGGCCGCAGAGCGAACAGTTCCGAGCAAATGTTCGGCAGCAGCTTCGAGAGCGGTGACTGCTTCGGTGCCCGCGTGCGGAGCCAGTGCACGCTGGCCCGCTTCAACATAGGAACGAGCGGTGTCAAGCGAGTCTTTGACCGACAGTGATGAACGCAACAGCGTTCGAGCACGACCAAGCGTGTCGGGATCTTCGACCGGTTCGATGGAACCGTCGGTAGGAGCAAGTTTCACAAGCAGCGAACGCAGTTCATCGGCTTCGGCGCCGCCAGCAGCAAGTGTGCGAATCACGGGAAGGGTGTAGGTGCCTTCGACGAGGTCGTGGCCCGCAGGTTTTCCGAGTTCTTCATCGGTGGATGTGACATCGAGGAGATCGTCGACGATCTGGAATGCCATTCCGAACGAATTGCCGAACGTGGTGAGCGCATCGATCTGAGGGCGAGGAAGGTTGGCGACAATTCCACCGACGCGACATGCCGTGCCGAGCAGTGATGCGGTCTTGCCATCGATGGAGCGCAGGTAAGCGTCTTCGGTGCGGTCCATGCTGAACGCGTGTTGCAGTTCAAGAATTTGGCCCTCGCACAGTTTGGCGATGGTTGCTGCGAGTAATCCGGCAACTTCGGTTCCGAGCGACGCAGCAATCTCAGACGCTTTTGCCAGCAAGTAGTCGCCAGCAAGGATTGCCTTGAGGTTGCCCCAACGAGCGTTGACGCTTTCGACGGTGCGACGGGTCGTAGCATCGTCCATAACGTCGTCGTGATAGAGCGATCCGAGGTGGACCAGCTCGACCGAGACAGCGCCCATGATCACCTCAGGGGTGGCGGCACTCATTTCAGCGGCTGAGGTTGCTGCCGAAGTGACGCAGAAGGCAGGACGAACGCGTTTGCCGCCGGCGAGAATTAAGTGGCTGGCGACCTCGGTCAGAAACGGGTCTTCGGTAACCACCGCGGCCTGCAGTGCATTCTCAACTCGCGCAAGGTCAGCCTGAAGAACGGGCAACTGGAGGAGGGGAGAGGCGCTGGCCATGGATCCACGTTAGGCCCGCAGCCGGTTCGGACCTCAACCGGGCGGACAGGTTGAGAACTGCTTGTGACAAAGGCACGGTGAACGTGGATTTCCGACGAGGCGATCTCGAAGGTGATGGGTACACTCATCTCACTTATCCCCGTCTGGGAAGCAGGTCACAAAGTGTTTGAACGGTTCACCGATAGGGCCCGCAGGGTCGTCGTGCTCGCACAAGAAGAAGCGCGACTCCTGAACCACAACTACATCGGCACCGAGCACATCTTGCTCGGGCTGATCCACGAGGGTGAAGGCGTTGCCGCCAAGGCCCTTGAGTCTCTCGGCATTTCGCTCGAGGCCGTGCGTTCGCAGGTCGAAGAAATCATCGGTCAGGGCGGTTCATCGCCGAGCGGTCACATCCCGTTCACTCCGCGTGCCAAGAAAGTTCTCGAACTGTCGCTGCGTGAAGCACTGCAGCTTGGGCACAACTACATCGGCACCGAACACATTCTTCTTGGTCTCATCCGTGAGGGCGAAGGCGTTGCTGCTCAGGTGCTCGTCAAACTTGGCGCCGACCTTTCTCGCGTTCGCCAGCAAGTCATTCAGTTGCTTTCTGGCTATTCCGGTCCTGGTCCGCAACAGGGCGAGAAGGCCGGAGCCGCCACTGGCGGTTCGAGCGAAGCATCACCGAGCGGTTCGGCAGTTCTCGATCAGTTCGGTCGCAATCTCACGCAACTCGCTCGCGAAAAGAAACTCGATCCGGTTATCGGTCGTGCGCGCGAAACCGAACGCGTCATGCAGGTCCTCAGTCGTCGAACCAAGAACAACCCTGTTCTTATCGGCGAGCCCGGTGTTGGCAAGACTGCAATCGTCGAAGGTCTTGCTCAAGCAATCGCGTCTGATCAAGTTCCGGAAACATTGCACGGCAAGCAGCTGTACACGCTCGATCTCGGCGCGCTGGTTGCTGGCTCGCGTTACCGCGGCGATTTCGAAGAGCGTCTTAAAAAGGTGCTCAAAGAAATTAAGACACGCGGCGACATCATTTTGTTCATCGACGAAATCCACACCCTCGTTGGTGCTGGTGCCGCCGAAGGCGCCATCGATGCGGCCAGCATTCTCAAGCCAATGCTTGCTCGTGGTGAACTCCAAACCATTGGTGCCACCACACTCGACGAATACCGCAAGCATCTCGAAAAGGACGCTGCACTCGAGCGTCGGTTCCAGCCGATCAAGGTTGAAGAGCCCACCGTCGCCCACACCATTGAAATTCTCAAGGGTTTGCGCGATCGCTACGAAACCCATCATCGCGTCACCATCACTGATCAAGCACTTGTTGCTGCGGCCAACTTGGCCGACCGCTACATCGCCGATCGTTTCCTTCCCGACAAAGCCATCGACCTCATCGACGAAGCCGGCTCGCGTTTGCGCATTAAGCGCATGGAAACGCCACCCGATTTCAAGGAACTCGAAAACGAAATCACCAAGGTCGTAACCGAGAAGAAGGAAGCGGTCGAGGCTCAGCAGTTTGAAGAGGCCGGTCGTCTGCGCGATCGCGAGAAGGAACTTCTTGCGCAGAAAGAAACCAAAGAGCAGGAAATGAAGGACTCCGGCATCGACTTGTTCGACGAGGTCGACGAAGAAGCCATCGCCGAGGTGCTTTCACTCTGGACCGGCAT
>JAEMTX010000171.1 GCA_016462055.1 Acidimicrobiia bacterium
CCCACACCGCCAGCGACTGCGCCAGCGGCAAGAACTCCGGCAGCGCGCAATGCGTTCCGTCGTGACATCTCTGGTTGGTCCACCGCCAGCGAAGTGACGGCAGATGGATCAGCGCTTTCCGATCCGAGTTCCTCTCGTGCCACTGGGACCAGATACTCGGTGGCCTGAAGACGTTGTTCTCGCAATTCACGGCGCACCGCAGCGAGTTCAGTGTTCAATTCCTCAACTCGTCGAGCCAGTGCCTCCAGGCCATCCTGAAGTACTCCAGCGCTGCGATCTTCACTCATGATTTTCCCCCGATTTTGAATAGAACCAACACACTGCTACCACAAGTCGCTCCTGATTTCCCGCGAAAACTTCGAACCAAACCGACATAGGATTGGGCTATGCGCGAAGTCGTGATTGTTGATGCCGTCCGTACTCCTGTTGGTCGACGCAATGGGGCCTTGTCCTCCATGCATTCGGCCGATCTTCTTGCCGTGCCGCTGAAGGCGCTGTTCGATCGCACCGGCATGGATCCGGCCGAGGTCGGGCAGGTCATTGGCGGCTGTGTAAGCCAGATTGGCCAGCAAGCGTTCAACATCACCCGCACGGCCTGGCTCACTGCCGGCCTCCCACTCGAGGTCGCCGCCACCACGGTCGACACTCAGTGTGGTTCGAGCCAACAAGCCGTCGATATCGCCTATGCACTCATCGCAGCTGGCGTGATCGATAGCGCCGTGGCTGGGGGCGTTGAAGTCATGAGCAAAGTGCCGATCGGCTCCAATGTGGCCAAGGGAATGAACATGGGATCACCCATCCCGAAGTCGTACTTCCCGCAGTACGAGTACACCTCACAGTTCGATGGCGCCGAACGTATCGCGAAGAAGTGGAACATCACTCGCGAAGACACCGATGCGCTTGGTCTCGCTTCACAAGAACGCGGCGCAAAAGCTTGGGCCGAAGATCGTTTCGCGACACAGATCATCCCCGTCGACGCCCCCGACCTCGGTGAAGACGGCAAGCCCACCGGCACAACCCACCACGTCGCTCGTGACGAAGGTCTGCGCGACACCACCGCCGAGAGCCTCGCCGGTCTCAAGCCAGTGTTTGGTGACGATGGTGTCCACACTGCCGGCAACGCCTCGCAAATTTCCGATGGTGCTGGTGCAGTCCTTCTTATGACACCCGAGAAGGCCCAGGAACTTGGCCTCACCCCCATCGCCCGCATTGTCGACACCTGCCTTGTTGGTGTCGATCCGATCTTGATGCTTACCGGCCCCATCGATGCCACCCAGCACCTCCTCAAACGCAACAACCTTTCGGTTGACGACATCGATCTGTTTGAGATCAATGAAGCATTCGCTTCGGTTGTTCTGGCCTGGGCGCGTGAACTCGACGGCGATCTCGATCGCGTCAATCCCAATGGCGGCGCCATTGCGCTCGGTCATCCGCTTGGCGGCACCGGCTCCATTCTCATCACCAAAGCAGTGCACGAACTGCAGCGCACCGGCGGCAAGCGTGCGATCGTCACAATGTGCTGCGGTGGCGGTCTCGGCACCGGCACCCTCATCGAACGAATCTGACCACGCGGCCGAAGGTTGGCCCGACAGTCAAACGAATCAATTTGTTGCGAAACAGCCTCGGCCTTGTGTCGGGGCTCTTTCGTGTGACGCACCCGACTCCTATGGTGGCGAGATCGCCGCGTGTGCAGCCAGAAACCCCTCACCTCCGAGGCCACTATGGAATCACCCGCTCGTACGGCTCATCCGGGGCAACGCGTTCCCTCCAAAATTGAACGCACCAAGGCTCGTCAACGCAGTTCCGCCACCACCATCGCGCTCATTGGTTGTCTCGGCGCAATGTTGTTCATCGGATCAATGACGCTATTCATCTTCGCTCTCACCAACGTTGCCCAACACAGTTCAGCTCCTTATGCCGCCGAACCCACTGTCATCAATGTCATCGACGGCGACACCATCGACGTACGCATCGGCTACAAGCGCCAACGGGTTCGGTTACTCGGAATCGATACACCCGAGACCAAAGATCCTCGAAAGCCTGTGCAGTGTTTCGGCCCCGAAGCCAGCGAACACACCGCACAACTTCTCCCTCGCGGCACCATCGTCCGTCTCGAACACGACCTCGAAGAGCGCGACGTCTACGACCGACTTCTCGCCTACGTCTGGCGATCCTCCGACGGACTCTTCGTCAATCTCGATCTTGTTGCGCAGGGCTATGCCAACATCCTTTCGATTGCCCCCAACACTGCCCATGCTGACGAGTTGCGGGCAGCGATGACCGAAGCGAAAACCGCGCCGCGGGGTCTTTGGGCAACGTGTGGCGGACCGGGGAAACCCGCCTCATGAGGAGTTGAGCCTCGGCGGGCGATACCGTGGCATCCGTGACAACCCTCGCCGAACGCCTCGGCCACTCCCCTGATTCCCGCCTGGTCATCATCAACAGCGACGATCTTGGGCTGTGTCATGCCGCCAACACCGGCACCTATGAATCGTTACGTCAGGGATTGTGCACCAGTGCGACGCTCATGGTCCCGTGCGCATGGGCTCGTGAAGCAGCATCGGATTTCCGCGGTGAAGACATCGGCGTTCACCTCACCCTCAATGCTGAATTCGAGCGTTATCGATGGGGCCCAATCACTCACGCCCCCTCGCTGCTCGATGGCGACGGCGGTTTTCCCCGCACGCTCACCGACCTTTGGGATCATGCCGACCTCGACGAAGTGCGGCGCGAATGCCGAGCACAGATCGAACGAGCCATCTTGTGGGGCTTCGATGTGAGCCATCTCGATTCGCATATGGGTGCACTGCAATTGCGCCCAGAGTTTTTCGATGTGTATCTCGACCTCGCCGTTGAATTCAGTCTTCCCCTTCGGCTTTCCGGAGCTTCAACAGAACGGGCGATTGGTTTTCCCTTCCGGCGCCTTGCTGCCGAGGAAGGCATCGTCTCCCCCGACCATTTCCTCTATGTCAACGGAGTGGGCAGTCGCAGAGCGATCGAAAAGGCAGTCTTCGAGCTCCGCCCTGGCGTGACCGAGATGTACGTCCATCCGGCAACCGACACACCCGAACTTCGCGCAATCGGCACCGACTGGGCATCACGAGTCGATGATCTTCATCTCGTGTGCCACGACTCACGCCTGCGCACACTGCTCGAACGTTCCGGCGCTGTTCTTATTGGCTACCGCGAACTCCGAGAACTTCAGCGCGCTGGTTGAACTCCGTTAGGTCAATCGCTTCGACATTCGTTGGTAGCGAGTAGCAGCAAGTGCTCCTGAAGATTCGATAAATAAACGCGCACCGTCGTCGGGTAGATCGGCGACCACGACACTGTCGAACTCGGCGATCATCAAGTCTCGACAGATCTCCCCGAGTAGTGCCTGACCAATTCCTCGCCGGCGATAGGCCTCGTCAACGACGAGAGGACCAGTCCATCCCGCACGCGTAATCGAGTGACACCCGATTCCCACAACAACGGGATCGCTCTGGCCCCGAAGGGCGACGTGGCAGGTGCCATGTTCAAGTGCTCGTGCGATCTCGTCGGCACTGCGCGGCCACCCCGATGTCGCGGCAAGAAGCACACGAGTCACATCTTCGTCATGGACAACCCGACGAACAGTGATGCCATCGGGAACCTCTGCCCGAAAGGTGGTGGCGACTGAATACGACTGCCAGAACTCATGGGTCTCATATCCGTGCGCTGCGCACAACAAGGCGACGGAAGATTCCACCGGGGCGCCGGGCCACAATGAAAATGGAACTGCGCCTCCAACGAAGATCTCTCGCGCACCACGTTCAGTGGCCCACTGCTCTGCGTGCTGAAGCAATAAACCGCCTCGACCTGACCGCTGGACATTGGGGCCAACGGCAATCAAGCGAATCGAAGCGACGAGGTGCCCATCGAGATCTCGGTCGACACCTACTGCTATTACTGCCTCGCCATCTTCTGATGCCATCACGATTCCTGATCGCTCATGACACGCCGTCAGCATTTCGTCGGGAGTGAGATCTTCTTCGGCAGCGACACGCAACATGAGGTCGACGATGTCATCAACACGATCGGCTCCCCATGGAACGAGTTTCATGATGCGGAAGGTGACGCTACATCGACGCGATTCGCGTTACTGCGGCGCCAGGTGAGGATTGCTGCCATCAGACCCACGACAAGAACCACGACAGCGACAGCAGACGTGAGGAGAAGCGCTTCATCGAGACCAGAGA
>JAEMTX010000022.1:0-4518 GCA_016462055.1 Acidimicrobiia bacterium
CGTCGGCAGCGGTCTGACACTCGGCGATGTGGCCGATCTGCACGTGCACACAGTTGCGGCAATCGCTGACGCAACCATCACGTGCTGAGCGGAGCTTTCGATGGGGTTACTCACCGGAGCACTGTTCATTGGGTGGAGGCGCGCTCGAGGTCGTGAACGACGACTCGAGCGTGCCTACGTCGCGCAGAACGAAGAACTCCAGGAACTGATGGCTGCGGTGTTCTGTTGCCAGTGTTGTGATTGGTGTGGATGTTGCACGCCCGAGGACTGGTGTCCCGACTGCGCGTAGTGCGACTTTGGAATTCCGAACAATCTTCGAGATTCGTCTCTGTTTCACACCTTTCTCTCAGCTCTTTAAGAGGACTCGACCCGGCGCCCGCACGTCGGGTCGGTTCGCGTTATCCCGCCGTCCGCTAATTCAGATGAGTAACGTTTGGTTTAGCGGCGGTGCACTCGAGCACCGATAACAAGATTGGCGGAAAATATGAGTGACGTATCGCAAGGACCAGGTTGGTGGCAGGCAGCTGACGGCAAGTGGTATCCGCCGGCACCGCAACAACCACCAGCACCGCCCGCGCCACCTGCGCCTCCTGCACCGCCCACGTTTCAAGCACCCGGAGCGCCGCAGCCCGCGTACTACGCACCTGCGGGTCCGAAGAATGACGGCATGTCGATCGCCGCACTTGTTTGTGGCATTTCAGGGCTCGCCACACTTGTTCTCTGTGGAATCGGAATTGTCCCGGCGATTCTTGGCGTGGTTTTCGGAATCATCGGCAAGAAGAAGGTCGAACAGTCCGGCGGAGCGCTTCAGGGCCGCGGCATGGCCCTTGCCGGTGCAATCTGCGGCGCGGTTGCCATCGGCCTCTTCCTGATTTGGCTGCTGCTCCTCATCATCGGCGCGTTCAATTCCGATTCAAGCTCGTACTGAACACCTGCTGAAGCGCGACGTCAGTTCGCCGGCGGCAACTCGCCAGTTGCACTGGGCGATGGGCCGAGACCGTTCAATTGTTCAGTGAGTTGATTGACGTCGCTCTGGCAATCGGCTTCAAGTGACGCGACATCATCGGTCGCGCGCGCAACGGCAAGGTCGATCCAGAACTCGAACAACTCGCGATTGGCACTGTCGATACCAACGCCGCTGATCTTCTGGCGGTTCGAAACGGCTATCGCCGTCCAGCCTGGGTCGTAGTGCGTGACGCTCAGCAGTTTCGACCACGTCCATTCACGAGACTGCTTCTGCCCAGCGAAGATGGCCCGCGTGCTTGTGACGGTGAACGTGCCGGTATCGATGGCAGTTGGCGTCTCTTCACCCTGTTCAAAAGTGCCCTTGGACGCGCCAACTCGGTAACGCAACCGTGTACCGGGGATGGGCATCGACAAGCCCTGGCTGCGACCGTTCCACTGGCCAGGGCCCTTCTTCGGTTCGACCAAGACGGCATCGGTGACATGGCAATAAATCGACTCGCCGGCTTTCACCACAACATTGATGTCATCGGGTTTGTCGGCACCAGTGACGCCGTGGAAGTTCTGCACGGCATCAAGGCGAGCTTTCGCAAATTCGAGTTCTTCGAGGATTGGTATGCGCAGTGACTCTCGCTCGGCGACGAGTTTGGCGGCGCGCGTCGCCTCGGCCTTTGCTTCCCGCTCGACTTTTGCCGCTGCTCGCTTGGCTTTGAACTTCTCGAACACGGTGCCTCCGTTTATCCGCCTAGGTCGAATGTACTGCCGAGGCGGGTCAGTCGACCGCAGGCGAGACTCGGAAATCGATCCCCCCGGCCCTTGTCCGCGTCCCGTTTCACCCGGTAAGGTGTACAGGAACCTGTACAGGAGTTTGACCATGCCGGAAACGATCTCTAGCGCTCGAGAACAACTCACCACACACGTCGCGCGGTTCCGGGCCGAGGGCATCGAGGCCGAGCCCGTGGTGTTTGGCGACCACCGCCAGCCCGAGGCCGTGTTGTTGCCCTATGCCACCTTCGAGCTGCTGCTTGATGTGGCCGAAGACATCGCCATTGCCGAACGAATCCGCGAACGACTTGCTGCCGACAAAGGCAACCGAACATCACTCGCCGAGGTCGCTACGGAACTTGGCATCGATCTCGACTCTTTGTGAACGCGCAGCGGTCGCGTTCGTACACGAACGTCACGTTCCTCGATGAAGCAGTCGAGGACCTTCGTCGCATCGCAAAACGCTGGCCGGAGGTTGTCGTTGAAGCGTTGCGTCTTCTCAAGCAACTCGATGCCGGCAAGCTGCAACCTCGCCGGTTAAACGATTACGCAAAGACGGGCGATCTTTCTGATTGCGCAAAGATCGTTGTTGCGCTTGATGGCAGTCCCGAGCATCGCATCGTTGTGCGCGACGTCGGCCGGGGGAACTTCGAAGTGTGCGAAGTGATCACGGTTGAAGCGCGGACCGAAGACCTGGCCTATTTGCTGGCTGGATTGCGCCTGGGTCGAATCGATGACCCCGTGCGCCGTTCGGACATCGGCCGTCGAGTCGATCGAATTCAGAAAGCCCTCGGGCGCCGTGACTCCGCCGGTCCTGCTGTTACTTGATTCGTTCACAAGAGTGAGAAAACGGGAACGGGCCGCCCCCATTCCGCCGGGGACGGCCCGCCTGGCTCCCGCCATACTGCCTCGAAGCCTGAATTAGGCAGCGAGGGCGAATGCGCTTGCGTGCACCACTGCACCGTCAAGCGTGAGTGCTTGGGCCACCATGCGGGTGGTTTCCATGTGCAGCTCTTCACCGAGACCGACGCCCGGTGAACTGGTGCCGCGTGCAGTGCCGATGCGAGTAACGAACCGCAATGCACGAGACACCGAAGGACTTCCTTCGATGCGCTCTGGTGCATCGAGCAATGCCGCACGAATCAGTGCTTCCCAATTTGCGGCAAGCAATTCGGGAGTAGCGAAGATCTCGGCAGCAACGATGCGCTTGCCGTGACCGAGCACAATGCCGCACTGGCCTGGCAACGGGCCCACGCCAACAAGTTCCTGTGCGGCGATGGCCAAACTGCTGTCGGCCTCGAACAGCAACTCCGACGCGTGTATCGCACGAGTGGAGGAGTCGACCTTCAAACGGTCGAGCTCATAGTCGATGCTGTTCCACACGGCGCCCTGATCGGAAGACTTCGTTCCTCCGCGTTTCACTGAATCACTCACGGTCATGTTCTTGACTCGGCGCACACGACGCGGCGCAAACGTGCGACCGCGCTCGAATGCGGAACGGCCATTCCATCGGCCGGCCTCGACACACGACACCGGAACGTTGATGGTTGCGCCACCAGGTACAAGTACCGAAACGTTCAGCACTCGGTTCTGCTGACCACCGGTGACGGTTTCGCCTTCCACCAACAGCGCCGGACGCTGCCCGGAGTTGGTGACAGTGATTGTCGGGACTTCCGCCGAACCTTGTTCGGTGATCTGGACGTCGGCTGGTCGAGCACCAATATCGATGCCACCGCCGCCGTGAATATAAATAGGGAAGAGTGACACTCCACCCCGTGTAATCGGGCGTCCCACCGACGCCCGTTCCAACTGTTCGATCGCCATGGTGGCAACCTCCTCGCCTTGTTAGATGTGAAACGCACGAACGCCGGCGAAATGTGCACAGCGATGAAATCTTCAAGGTGGACTTATGGTCTGGGCGAGCTACAGAGTTCTATGTAGAAATCTGTATAGTTAGGCCATGGCTTCATCAGTTACCTCAGTTGCCAACTCAGCCGAATCCATCACCGTCACTGAGGCCTCGCGCCTGGGGGTCTCCGATCTGGTGCGCCGGGCCAGCCAGGGCCACGACATCGTGGTGGAAAAGCACGGAACCCCGTTGGCTGCGGTCGTGGGTCTTACCCGCTTCGTAGAGCTCGAGGAACTCGAGGCCGACCTTCGCAGCGCTGCGCTCGTTCTCGCTCGGTTGGCCACCGACAACGGCGTGCGAGTCGGCCTTGACGAGGTCATTGCCTCGCTCGGGTTCAGCCGGGCTGAGCTTGAAACGGAACTCGACGCCGACCGCCGCGCCGGGTATCTCTAAGCGATTCGCTCCGAGCTCATGGCAACGTCTCGCGTCCGAGTGCGCTTACTTGAACCTGCCGCCCATGATCTGACGATGCTCGTTCGATCCAACCCTCAGATCATTCGTCAGTTAGTGAAACGGTTACTTGCGATCGAGACTGATCGAACAATCGGCGATCCAGTGCTTGGTGATCTCATCGGGCTCCGCCAAGTATCAGTTGGTGATGGCCAGGGACGGATTCTCTGGCGGGAGATCGCCAGATCAAATGGTGATGTCATCTGCGAAGTTGCAGAGGTGTGGGGACATGGAGCGCGTGTTGCGTCGGCTCTTTATGCAGAGATGACGCGTCGTGTAACAACGCTTCCTAAAAATCCGCAAACCATTGCGCTTTCCGATGTCATCGAATCGCTAGGCCGAACCTCTATGGGGCTTCGCGCCCCCGAGCAACAACGGCGTGAACCAGTGCCCGAGTGGCTACTTTCGCGCCTTGTTTATACGGCAGGAAT
>JAEMTX010000022.1:4618-16285 GCA_016462055.1 Acidimicrobiia bacterium
GGCGTGAACCAGTGCCCGAGTGGCTACTTTCGCGCCTTGTTTATACGGCAGGAATTGCCCGTCGTGAGGTTGAGTCACTCGATGCAGAAGCTGCTTTGGAACTCTGGGAGCAATACATCACTGGCGACAAGTTGACCGGTGGGACTGACACGCAGACGTGATTACGCCGCGACCACGTACTCGCGGATGAACTCGCGGGCCTTGCCCAGTTCACGTTGGCAATAGGAACGGTTCTTGTGGAGGTCGCGTGCAGCCTCGACAACGGTGTAGCCCTCGACATCGACTCGCCACACCAATTCGCGTTGCAATGTCGACAGCATCGAGAGTGCGTCACGCACATCGACCTGCGCGGCAACAGTATCGGCAAAGTCATGACCGTTGGTGGTGATATCACCGATGCGTTCGGTGAGTTCGTCGAGCGAACCCACCAGACGACGCGCAACGCGCTGACCGTCGCGCTCAACCAAGTGTGCGCCCTGGCCCCGCTGGATGCGTTCGGTGCGGCGCCAGTCCTCGGCACGATTGGGCAGCGAGACGGCCGCAAACACCTCGGGGGAGTATGTGACCATCCACCGGTTTGGATCGGACCAGAACTGCAAGAAGACCAACATGGCCATGTCGTGCGCGCCGTTGTCGGTGCCGCGCTCGAACCGAGCCCGGGCCAAGCCGTGGGCGGTGGTGTAGACCCGAGCGCCGAAGCTCTGAGGGTCGTGGTTGGGGGAAGTGTTGAATTGATGTGCCAAGTGGGGCTCCTGTTCTCCGGCCAGCGTCCGCCGCCGGGTTTTGAGGGAAGGGGACTAAGTATGAAGACCCCCTGTGACAGTCGAAGGGCCGATCTCCGATCGAAACCTTTATGCTGTCAACACCCTCATATTGTCATAGATGTGACTTTGTGTCAACTAACCGCATAAAGTGGCTCTGTGACAGCGAATTCCTACGACCCCTCTGAATTTCCGCCGTTTGCGGTGACGGTAGATATCGCTGTGT
This sequence comes from Acidimicrobiia bacterium, assembly GCA_016462055.1. GTDB lineage: Bacteria > Actinomycetota > Acidimicrobiia > Acidimicrobiales > Acidimicrobilacustridaceae > Acidimicrobilacustris. The sequence goes on from JAEMTX010000022.1 coordinate 5,606, forward strand.
TCACACTCATGGATCGGCCGGTTCCCCCGAAGTCGGGCCAGGCCCCCCGCAAGGAGCTCGCGGCGGTCCTCATTGTTCGCGGCGGCGACACCGAAGCTGGCCGCTATGCACTGCCCGGTGGCTTCGTCCATATCGACGAGGACCTATCCGAGGCCGCCATTCGAGAATTGCATGAAGAAGCGGGGCTGGAACTGCCCACGTCGGCCATCCACCAGTTCCGTGCCTATGGCGATCCGGACCGAGACCCTCGAATGCGAGTGGTCACCGTGGCCCACACGGCCCTCACTTCAATCGATGTTGCGCTCGAAGCTGGAACCGATGCGAAAGAAGTTGAGATCGTCCCGGTGCGCAAAGTGCTCAACGGCGAGATTTCATTGGCCTTCGACCACGACCAGATTTTGCGAGATGCGCTGGAGTTCGTCCAGGTACTGGTGGAAGAGACGTCAGCGATTCTCGAGTTGTGTCCGGAATCGTTCACGCTCACCGAGCTTCGTCACGCATGCGAAGCAGTGTGGGGTTACGAGGTCGATCGAGCAACGTTTAATAAGCGCGTGCTGCACATCGAAGGATTCCTGGAAGCTGACGATTCGGAGATGTATCAATTGCTTCCGTCTAAAAGCTTCATGTCGATGAGCATGGAATCGTCATTAATGGAAACGCCGTCGAAGCCGAGCACGCGGGGTCGCCCGGCAAAGCAGTACCGCCGTGGATGGGCCGAAACGCTGCATCCACCGTTATTGCGCCCGCGCGACCGATTAAAGGAAACCGAGTCCTGGTACGAAAACGTCTCGTTAAAGTCATTAATGAGCGAGGATTAAACGGCGTTTAATGAGCTCGGATCAGCCGATGGACAAGAAACGCACGATGCGCGTCGAACTGTGCGCGCTGGATGAGCACCGAGTGTGATCGGTGCTCATCCAGTTAGAGCAATGTCGACTTAACCGGTGAAGTTGGGTGCGACGGGACCGGTTCCACCGGTCGGGCCAGTTTCGGATTCGCTCGTGAGTGACGTGGTGAACGAGTCGGGGAAGACCACTGGTTCGCCGGGATTAGGTGCTGTTGCACCCACGCTGCCATTACCCCCGCTACCCCCGATAGCAACGGAGGAGAAGATGCCGCCGGTCGAACCGGTTGCACCGGTTCCCCCGAATGGGCCGGTCGGACCCGTGGGGCCCTCGGGGCCTATCGGACCCATGGCGCCGGTTGCCCCGGTTTGACCAAATGGTCCGGTTGCGCCAAATGGGCCGGTGGGGCCGGTAATGCCTCTTGGACCAGTTGGACCAGTTGGTCCAGTTGGTCCGGTCGGGCCAGACCAACCAGTTGCGCCGGTGGGGCCAAAGGTTCCGGTCGGGCCGGTCGGGCCAGCAATGCCGGTCGGACCAACGAAGCCGGTTGTGCCTGCGATACCCGTAGCCCCGGTTGGGCCTTGGACTCCGGTGGGGCCAGCAGGTCCAGTGACTCCGATTGCCCCGGTAGCGCCGGTCACGCCAGACCAACCAGTTGCGCCGGTCGGACCGAAAACACCGGTCGGACCATCAGGCCCAGGTCGAAGGTAGCGAGACGCGGGATCAAGAGGTGTGGAAATCGTGAAACTCACGACCCCCATCGGACCGGTGGGCCCGGTCGGACCTTGAGGTCCACCGGCTCCCGTTGCGCCGGTGTAGCCCATGAAACCGGCTCCCGTTGCGCCAGTGTCACCCATGAAACCGGTGGGGCCCGTGGCTCCGAATGGGCCAGTGGGGCCAGTGGGACCGGTATACCCGGTGATCCCCATTGCGCCAGTTGCACCGGTTGGGCCCGTCGGACCGGTTGGGCCCGTCGCACCTAGCCAACCGACCGGTCCAGTGATGCCAGCGAGGCCCGTTGGTCCAACGATTCCGGATGCGCCGACCGCGCCGGTCGGACCGGTTGCGCCCATTGCTCCGGTCATACCTGTTGGACCAATTCCAATTGCCCCGGTGGGCCCGGGGTTGCCGGTGGGGCCAGTGACGCCGGTTGCGCCGGCAGGGCCAGGATCACCAGTGGGACCAGGAGCAGCGCCGGGCACGTAGTTGTAGACCGAAGCGCTCGAGTAGTTGTTGCTTTTGCTAATTGCAGTGAAGGAACCGAGCGAGACGAAACTTGCGACGCCCATCGGGCCGGTGGGGCCCTCGGGGCCGGTATCGCCGTAAAAACCGGTTGCGCCGGGATCTCCCTGCGCTCCGGTAGACCCGGTGAAGCCTTGCGGGCCGGTTGGTCCGGTCGGACCGGTCGGACCGGTCGGACCAAACCACCCGGTCATCCCCGTTGCGCCGGTGCTACCCCGTGGTCCGGTGGGGCCGGTGGGGCCGGTCGGTCCCATCGCGCCTTGCGCGCCGGTTGGACCAACGCCCCTCTGACCAGTGGCACCAGTTGGGCCAACCGCGCCGATCGGACCTTGTGGACCAGTGGCACCAAATCCCATCGCACCGGCGGGACCAATGGCGCCGGTTGCGCCGTAGGGACCTGTCGGTCCAGTGACACCGGGCAAACCTGCGGGAGGCGTTGGCGTAACGATTGCGCCAATCAGGAAGTAACCCTGTGCATCGGGCGCAGTTTCAAGTTCGAGTGTGTACTGATTCGAATTGTTGTTTGTCGCGCCAGCAAATGTTGCTGCCTTTGAGAATGAACCGTCGGCGGCAGTTGTTGTGGTGACAACTCGAGTCGCTGCCGCTCCACCTGGAGGCATCAAATTACCGTTTAAATAAGCGGTAATTGTCATGGTGACGAGTGTGCCGGCAGGAAGAGTTGATTGTCCGGCAACGGTGATATCGCCGTTGACAAATTCAAAAGTTGCGGTAATCGAACCGGCTGGTGCATCGCCCGCAGCAGTCGCAGCAGCGACGCTCTGGATGATGTTCAGATTGCCAGGCAGAAGTTTGCGAGCGACGAAAAGTCCGCCGGCACCAGCAAGACCAGTGATGACGCGACGTCGTGAAAGCGGAGTGGTGTTGATTTTCTCGCGAACGGAAGCTTCCTCGTTCGCGTCGACGGAATCGTTCTGATGTGTTTGATCTGAAGCGTCAGAACGTTCCATCGCTTTGGGTCTCCACCCTGGTCTCTAACTGTGCAAGAACGAGACATCAGGAAGTTACTCTGAAGAATGCGCTGCGTCAGTGTGATGAGCGTGAATTTTCGGGGGAGCCGGTCGGAGAACCTCGAAATCATGCTGGATGTCCGAGTCGCCCGATCGTCCCGGCCACGCCAACGGAGAAATCGCAAGATCAGGGGTGCATTCGAGCGCTCGGAGCTCAGATCCGTGCCGCATCGGGAACCAATCGATCGCCGTTTGAATTCCATCTCGCTCGGCGATGTCAAGAAGTTTGCGCGCCCCAGCCTTGGTCACGAGATAGCTAAACGTTCCGCCGAGGAAGTCTTCCCAGACCATTGGTCGCCAACAGTTGCGGGGGACAAGGTCGGTGCGGTCAGGTGCATAGTCCCAGCGATGGCTACCGAGAAAGGCAAGATCGAACTCACTTGTGTCTGGGAGTTGCCCGAGGGCGTCAATGAATCGATCTCGGAATTCATTGACGAGCCCGATGTCATCTTCGGCGATGAGCATCATGCCCGCATCGCCATCGGCGATCGCCTGCCACAACGCAAGATGGGTTTGCGCGCAACCGATAATTCCGCGACGAAAGTTGAAATCGTTGTTGCGGAACAGGTGTTGAATCTCGGGCGTCAGGTCGAGATCGAGTCCACACACTCCTGCAACTCGTTCGAATTTCGCTGCCGTTTGTGAATCGGTCGAGCGTGCAAGGTGCTCGGACATGGTGGTCCAACGGTCGGGTCGACGGTCAAGGTTGATGACACGAATCGGCAGGGCGTTGAATCGGTTGAGTCCGCGAACGGTTCGCTCAAGAACGGGAATTAGTTGGTACTCGTTGAGGATTCTTTTCTTTTCTGCGCGAATGGCATCGATGCGCTGAGACCAAAGATCACTGGCGATCGCCTCTTCGATGATTCGTTGGCTTTCGACGGGGTCCTCAAGTGGAAGGCGAACAAACGCATCAGGATTTACGAGTTGTTCAAGGTTGGGACAACCCCAATAGAAACAAAGGCACTCGGAAAGAATTGCGTCGAACAACTTCTCGGTGACGTAGTTATGTTCGGAATAATTTTCTGCCGCAAACGTGTAGCGATACGGGTACAGCCCGTCACGCTTATCGCGATCGGGGAGTTCGCCCTTGTGGTTCGTGACGCCTTCGATGGCGCCGCGTCCGAACACATCTATTGGGACGCCGTTGGCAACCAGATGCTGGACGAAAGTGATGCGCAATTGATGGCCAGGATCGTTGTGCTTATTTGAGATCACTGTTGAGAGATCACGCGTTTTGGTGAGTGGTTCGGCGAACTGGTCACCACCACCGAGCTCGGCCCAAGTTGCACCAAGGTGCCACTCGGCGACATTCGGAAACTGGGCATGGCGACGAACGTGAAGGAAGTCATCACTCGTCGGGTTCGACCATGGGCCCCATGTGCGAACGCCGGCCTCGGGCTCCATGTGCACGATGATCGATCGACTCTTGTCGATCGGCGTGCCTTCGCAATGGTTGAGGATCACCGTGATGTCGGCGTTTTCGTTAGAGGTGAGTTGGATGTTGTTCCAACGACCCTTACCCATTGTCTGCCGCTCAAACTGCGTGACGAGCTCTTCCGGTGACGCCCAGAAACCGGTGAGCCGCACGGTGGTCATGGCCTGCGTCGCTCGCTCATGTCCGAATTGCGGTTCGCCGTTGAGGTCGTAGGCATTTGGTTTGCGGTCTGGACCTTTGTCGGTTGTGAGCGTGCCGATGGCGAAGGTGCAAAGAGCGTCGAAGAACGCGCTGTGAAGTCCGGCGGCGGTGAAACGCTGAGCGAAATCGAGTTCGAAGTGCGGAGCATCGCTGGAGAATGCACCGATGTCGTTGATGGCGTCTGTGCGCATCATCGAAGGTCGGAGCGAGAAGTTGGGCCAATACGCGTTATTGACAGCGCCCTCGGCAACCTCGCGATTGAAGGTGATGTAGTCCTCAGTGTCACGTTCAAAGTACGTGTGCCATCGGTAGGGCTGTTTGCCGATGGTCGTGGTGCGAAGGTCGCCACCGGGAATGCCTGATTCAGAAACGATCTCGGCGTAGTTCCGGTTGAACAACACCTGAGCGATAGACGGATCATCTTCGAGAATTGCTTGTGCGCGAGCGATGTAGTTGTCGGGGAGGAAAAATTCCCAATCATCTTCGAGGTGCAGCCAATAGGGAGAAGAAACCTCGTTACGGAGTCGCTCCATGCTTTGTGAATGGCCTTTGGAAGATTCGTCTTTCCAGATGAATTCAAAGAAGGGGTACCGCATGATCATGGCCAGTCGATCAGCTTCGCTTGAACAATCATCGATACACATCCAGCGATCGATTGCCTCAAGGTCGCGGCAGTTCAGAAGGAACGAGTCGATCGTGCGTTCAAAAAGATCGCGGCGCTTGCAAGTCGTAATGGTGAGCGTCACCCGTGGGTCGGTGCACGGAGCCGCAAATCGCTCGGTGAGACGTTCAATCACGCTGACCGGCGTTGTTGTGTTGGGGGTGATGAACGGAACCGCGAACATCATGTTGGAAAGCACGCGCTCACGCTGATCGAGCGGAAGATCCACGCTGGTGAGTAAAGATGCGCAGTGGTCGAAGCTTTCCTGATAGCGACCGGTGTAATACGCGGCAATCGCCCGTTCGTCTTGCGCTTGCCAGCGATAGCAATCAGCGGCGACAAAGAGAAGGTCTCCATCAGGGAATTCAGCGTCTGTCGCGCGCGACGCGAACAGATGGGCAAGTTCCCATTCGCTGGTTGATCGATAGTGCCGAGCAATTTCGATCAGCGGCTCAATCCGGCTGGGTCTGAAATTCCAAGCTTCAAGGAAGATCGAGAGCACCCGTTCCCATCCAGCACCCATTCGATCGAGCGCACGCGCACGCTGTAGATGTGAATAGAAGATTTCTTCGTCCCAACCGCCCATCTCGGTTCGTTTGGAATAGAGGTCGTAGGCCTCGGTTGCGTCGCCAGCATCGAATCGACTTTGGGCCAGATAGAAGACGGTGCGCGAATCGTTGGGGTCGCGTTCGAGTTCTGCTCGCAACACGTTGGTGTCGCGCTCGTACTTGTCGTCGATCAAGTTGCGGGCGCCGAGTCGACGCGTGTCTATGTAGTAGTCGCCATCAAGGCGCTCGATTGGGCCGCATGGTTCCGCACACGCGGCGTATTCGTGCACGACTCCGCGGTATTCCCATTCACGTTTGTTGCTGAACAGTTGGCTCCGCCAGTAGGTGAAGCCATCGCCGATGCGCATCATGTATGCGTCGGCATTAAGCCCGCAGAAATCGGGCTGGCCAACGACGAGATCGTCAGCATCAAGCACAAAGGAATAGTCAGCGGTGTCACGTGCGAGTTGAAGCGACTGCGATCGGTTAACGGCGAAGTTGACCCATTCGCGCTCGTGGAGTGTGCCGGGAATGTTGGCCTCGGCGAAATAGCTGCGAATGAGGTCTTGCGTTCCGTCAGTAGAACCGGTGTCGACGATGCACCAGGTATCGATGAATCCGCGGACCGATTCAAATGCTTCGGTGATGATGTGTGACTCGTCCTTGACGATCATCACCAACGCGATGGTGGGGCGCGTGGTGTGAGGGTCGAGAGCCATGGCAGGACGCTACCGGTGCAGGTGGCTAGCGGTCATAAATGGTGACGCGATGAAGAATGCGGGGAGCTTCTTCGTAGTCGTTGACCGCGTAGTGCATGGTGCAGCGGTTGTCCCACAGGGCCGCGTCGCCTGGAGTCCAATGCCACCGGGTGTTGAACTCGGGCTTCTCGGCATGATTGAACAGTGACGCAAGAAGGCCGATGCTTTCGGTCTGGCTCATGTCGACAATTGAAGTGGTCCAACCGCGATTCACAAACAACGCCTTGCGACCCGTGACGGGATGAACCTTCACCATGGGATGCGGGTTGAGCCCGGTGAGGCCAGGCCGACCATGCATCGCGTCAAGACCACCGATGAGTTCCTTCATGGCCGGAGCAAGCGCGTCGTAGGCCTTGTATTGATTCGACCACAAGGTGTCGCCACCGGTTGGCGGACAAATTTGCATCGCTAACAACGAACCGTTGGGCGGAGTTTTTGCGAAGGTCACATCGGTATGCCATGCGTTCGCTCGTCCTTGTGGTGTTGATGCATCAAGAACAAGTACTTCACCGCTCTGCCCGAGCGTTGGCTGGCCTCGGTAGTCCTCGTCGCCCGTTGTTGTCGCAGCGAGACGCCCAAAGGTTTCGCCGAGCGCAATGTGCTGATCGAGGGTGAGGTGCGCTTCGGGAAAGAACAGCACCAGATGCTCGTACCAGGCGTGATGCAACGAGTCGACGAGTTCGTTGCTGATGCCGCTGGAAAGATCGAGCCCAGTAACGGTGGCGCCAAGTGCGGCCGGCAGGGGAGTAATGGTCAGGGCCATGATCTGATTGTGCCTCGCTTATGGCGAGACCGCACGCGAGACCAGCGCCGATGTGACTCAATAGAGAGGTATGGCTAAACGAGTTGAGTCGATAAATGCAATCACGTTGATCACTGCCGAAATGGCGGCTTCAGTCGCTTTTTATGAAGTTCTGGAGTGTGAGGTGGCTTTTGGCGGTGCCCAAGCGTCATTTACGACACTCAGACTTGGCAATGCGCAGTTTTTGAATCTGCTACTCGACGCCACTTGGGTTCGACCGACGCAGGTGTGGGGTCGATTCATTTTGTGGGTCGACGATGTTGACGCGGCCTATAACGCATTCATCGCTGCTGGCTACACGCCGACGATGGCGCCGTCAGATGCTTCGTGGGGAGAGCGGTACTTCCACATCGTTGATCCCGCCGGACACGAAGTCGGCATCGCTCGCCGCATCGACGTTTGAGCCCTCGATTGGAGCAGGCCGAACAAGGAGCGCGACCACAACGATCGTTCCCAACAGTGCGGCTATTCCCGAATTTGCGATGACGGGAAGTTCTCGCGAACCGATGCCGTAGGTGAACCACAGATACGACGATGTCGCGAGAAAGGCCCACGCCACCACAGAGATTCCTGGACCTCGTCCGTGACGAAGTGAATAGCGAATTTGTGGAGCGCTAACGAGGAGCGATGCGGGAATGCCGATCCAACCAGGAATGTTCTCGTTCACCGTTCCGAGAGCGATGACGATGACGAGTGAAAGGGCGATGCCCACTTCGGCAAGAATCCGCGTGCGTCGTGGCCGATCGTGGAGCATGAACCACGTGAGTGGGACGATGAGGACAACCCAGGAACCATTGGCGATGATTTGCTGCGGTGAGCGAACCGAAACTCCGTAGCCAAACCACGCCACAGAAGAAATAGTGAGAAGAATCCATGTTGACGGCGAGATGCCGGCAGCGGTTCGAGACTTCAACATTCGAGTTGTCTGGGTCGACGAACTGATAATCGATGCAATGGCGGCGGCGGTGCCGGCAATCTGGGCCCAGAGCGGAATCACTGAAAGTTTCTAGACGAAACCAAGCGACTTGTCGTGCATCTGCGCTCGATCAGTGGGCGTGACAACATGAGCCCATGACGACACCTCAGGTCTCTATTCAATTGCGCACATTCCGACAGGACGATCCTGGATCTTTCTCCTATGTCCTTGATCAGGCCCGAGCTGCCGATGTGGCCGGAATTGATCGCGTGGCCGTGAGCGATCACGTTGCCTACGGCGAGAACCTCGAGGCCTATGGAGACCCGAAGAAGGGTGGCTCGGTTGGCGGCAAGCAGCCCACCGATTCCGATGGCAATTGGCTTGAGCCCCTCACTGTTCTGACTGCGATAGGTGCGCTCACCGAGCGAATTCGACTCAACACCGCCATTCTGATCGCCGCGCTGCGTACGCCGACCGTGCTCGCCAAGCAGGCCGCAACAATCGACGTGCTCACTGGTGGTCGTCTTGAACTCGGCGTCGGTGTTGGTTGGCAGAAAGAGGAATACGACGCGTGCGGACTTGATTACGACAACCGTGGTCGTCTCCTCGATCACACCATCGAAGTATGCCAATTGCTGTGGCGCGAACAAGTCGCCACGTATTCATCGCCAGAACTGTCATTCGAAAAGATTCATCAGATGCCGAAGCCGCGCCAGGCCGGAGGCGTTCCGATCTGGATCAGCGGAACCATCAACGCTCGTGTGATTCGTCGTCTTGCCGCATTCGGTTCGGGTTGGATTCCGTGGGGTGCCGATGGCGGCGATCTTGTGAACGCCATTCCGAAATTGCGCGCTGCAGTCGAAAAGGCTGGAGGCGATCCGTCGTTCCAGGTACAAGGCCATGCCGCCGCAGTTCGCGATGGCGATGGAAACCTTGATCTCGTTGCCACGATGGCTGCTTCACGGCCAATGATCGAAGCAGGCGTTACCGATCTTCGTGTCACGGTGAATCATCCGGAACAGTACGAAGAAGCGCTTGAGGTCTACTCCGAGATTATGCGGGCAGTCCGCAACGAATTCGGCTGATCGATTTCGTTAGGTAAAAAACAACCGGTTTGCGGTTGTGTTGAAGAACGCGTTTCGTGACGCGTCGTCGAACGCGCGCGTGGCGTGGCGCGCGAGTGCAAGTTTGCCTGCGTAGTCATGGCGTTGATCTTGAGGATGATCTGATCCCCAACACAATCGGTCAGCGCCGAACACCTCGGCCAATCGCTCGATAAGTATCGCTGCGTCACCGTCGTCGCGTTCGGCCGCTTCAAGAACATACGAGGTCACCTTCAAGTGAAGTGACGGAATATCGGCAAGTGCGAAGAGCATTGCTTGGCCATCTCCCTCGACCATGTCGGTGAAGCCGCAGTGATCAATTGCAACGGTGACACTGGGAGTTTGTTCTGCGAGAGCACTGATGTGTTTGAACTCGTTGGCAAAGACCGTGGGAACAACCACCAGATTGTGTTCAGCGGCAAATTCCCATACCGCTGCAGCGCGACCATCGGTGAGCCAGGTTGGCTCGGTGCCGTCCACGCCGAAGAGCCGAACGCCGGCGATCGCCGCTCCGCTCGGTGGCGTGTCACAAAGCGCGGCGAGGTCGGCAACGGGGTCATCTGCGTGCATCGAGACGGCAGCGACAAAAGCAGCGCGATCGGCATGGACCGCGGCTGATGCTGCGGCATAGGAACAGTCGTAGCCATACGCGCCTACCGCTTGAACGAGAACGAGGCGACCGACACCGTTGGCATCGAGTTGACCGAGTACGTCGTCGATTATTCCGCCCGATGTCCACCAACTCGTTGTGAGATCTGAGGCAGAGAGCGGGAAGCGGGGGTCATCACTGATGGCCACATGTGTGTGGGTGTCAACGATCTCTTGATGCCCGGGAACGGTGGCCATGCGCCACGATACGGTTTCAGCACGCAAGGCGGGGTTGTACCCGCTGGGGGTGTGTATGTCTGAGGTTATTGAGAGGGAGCATCGCTACGAACCTGAGTTCGTCGACATTGCCGATGACTCGCCGGAGGCGATGTTCGAACTGCTTTCCTCGCGGGGACTTGGCGACGGTCTTCCAGTCGTGGCGCCAACTCGTGAGCGAGTCGAAGCGATGCTGCAGTTCGCCACCGGCGATGCCGATGAGGTGCTGTTCACGTTGCAACCGCGTTCGGGAATTGTCACTCGACGCGTTGTC
>JAEMTX010000023.1:0-1998 GCA_016462055.1 Acidimicrobiia bacterium
GAACTGGAAGTTGTACACCTCGGTTGATGGTTCCCGTCCGGCGACCGACCAACGCGATGACACCTCGATGATTAATCGCGATGATCCGGAGCACCAGAAACAGCGAATGTTGGTGGCCCGTCAGTTCACGCCACGTGCGGTCAAGCAGATCGAGGGAAAGATTCGCAACATTGTGAATGAACTCATCGACGATGTTGCGAGCGCCGGAAGATGCGAAGCAATTGAATCGCTGGCTTCACCACTCCCGGCGATTTTGATCGGAGACAAGCTTGGGTTCCCGCGCGAACTCTGGCCAAAGTTGCGCGAGTGGTCTGAAGTGACGATGTACGAATCGGGACAGAATCCTCCCGACGGGACTCCAGCGGCGTTTTCAGAACTCTCGACGAACGCCATCATGGAGTTTGCTGCGGCAACGATCGAACTCATTGCAGAACGTCGGAAAGAACCGAAAGACGATCTCATCACTATTTGGGCGACGACCGAAGTTGACGGACATCGCTGGTCCGATGGGGAGATTATCTCTGAATGTTTGTTGCTTCTTGATGGGGGTGCGGAGACAACCCGAACGGTAATTGGTTCGATTATCCGTGAGCTGGCGCTGAATCCGAGCCAACGTCAACTCTTGATTCAGAACCCTGAACTCCTGGGCGAAACAGGAGTTGAGGAATTCATCAGATGGGTAACGCCAATTCTCAATATGCGTCGCACGGCAACTGAGGACCATGTCTTCCGCGGAAAGGACATCAAGAAGGGTGATCAATTGCTTCTGATGTACGCCTCCGCAAATCGTGACGAGTCAGTGTTCGAGCAACCAGAAGTTTTCGATGTGACGAGAACCCATAACCACCATGTCGCATTTGGATTTGGCACGCACTTCTGTTTGGGGTCTTCATTGGCTCGAATCGAGATCCGGGTCATGTTCGAAGAGCTTCTGCGCCGGATCCCCGATTGGAATATCGCGCCAGGCTCAGAATCGAAGATCCTCGGAGCCACCTTTACCCGTGCCTACGACCGGGTTGAGATTGAGTTCACCCCCGAAACGCGCTGAGGACGGCTCCGGGAATCCCCGAAAACAAACCTTCTTCGGGGCAGACTTTGTGCCATGACCTCGCCCACATCTGATTCAGGAACGGACGAAACAGTTTCTCCAACGGTCCATCCGGGACGCCGCCGGCGTATCGGGGTATTCATGCTGATCCTGCTGGCATCGGTCCTGCTCTTTGGTACCTCCGCTGACATTTGGGTCAAGCGTCAGGTCTTAAGCACCCCGAAATGGGTGGCCGCGAGCGACAAGATCCTTGCTGATCCCAAGGTGCAGGCGGCGTTATCTACCTACATCGTCGATCAGATCTATTCGAACGTCGACGTCCAGCAAGAATTGTCGGACAAACTTCCTGAAGGTTGGAAGGGCGTCGCCGGTCCATTGGCCGCTGGAATCCGCACGCCGGCTGCAACCGCTGTCGAGAAGATCTTGTCCTCCGAACGCGTGCTGAAGATCTGGAACACAGTCAACGAAAAGGCCCACCAGGCTCTCGTCAACGTTCTTGAGGACAAAACGAGAGTGGGATCCACGAAGGACGGCCAGGTCACACTCGATATAGGTGAAATCGTTCGCGTCGTCGGAACCGATCTAGGAATCCCCGCATCGGTGATGGACAAGCTTCCGGCTGATATCGGTCAGATCACGATTTTTGAATCGAGCTCGCTCGCTGCGATTCAGAACGCGGTGAAGGTCGTCAACATTTTGGGCCCAATCCTCTTCGTCCTCATTGTGGCGTTGTACACACTGGCTGTATGGCTTGCCCGTGGTCGCCGCCGTCTGACGTTGCGCAACGTTGGGTGGGCAATCATTGTCGTTGGTCTACTACTCACCACCATGCGAAGGATTACCGGCAACTACATCAATTCGATCATTACTGATCCCCAGTACAGCGTTGCTGGAAAGATCATCTTTGGAATCTTGTCGGAGTTGCTCTTCGATACGGCGTGGTTCTTGAT
>JAEMTX010000023.1:2008-10696 GCA_016462055.1 Acidimicrobiia bacterium
GTTCTTGATGAGCTGGGGTGCGATCATCGTGGCGGGAATGCTTGCCATCGGCCCAAATCGCATCGCCACGTGGGCTCGTCGTACTGCCGCTCCAGTTCTCAACGCGGATCGCATGGTGTTCTGGGTGGGTGCGGCTGTTCTGTACCTACTCGCTCTACTCATCGTGCCGTCACCAGCGCTCCGGCTTTGGTGGTCAGTGATCATCATCGGAGCGGTCGTGGCGCTTGGGCTTGAGTACCTTCGCGGTCGGTCACTCGCTGAGTTCCCAGGCGTGCAGCTCGATCTCGATGTTGACGGCGTGAAGAATTCCGTGGCAAAGACGTGGACCACAATCGCGTCTCGGTTCAGCAATAACGATTCAGGTGATCATGTTGCCCAACTTCAGAAGCTGAGCGAGATGCATGCATCTGGTGCTCTGTCAGACCAGGAGTACACGGCAGCGAAAGCCAAGTTGCTCAACTAACCGCTGATGGTTGGGCCGAGACTCAATCGGGAAATTCAAAGATGCGATGAACTCGCGTTAATCGAAGAGAGCTGATCTTCCAGCCCTGCGGTGTCCGTATATAGGTCTCGTGATAGTGGCCGTATCCGTGCAGGTATTTGATGGGTTGGCCTTCGGGCCACCACAGCTCGTCTTCCATCGCCCAGATGCCAGTGGCCTGATTGTCATCGACGAATGAAATTTCTGGCATGTGTCCATGGTGGGCGGTGACGACATCGCCTATTTGCGAGATGAGGAACGGCAGATACTCGTCGACACCGTCGATGACGGTGCCACTGTCTTCAGTCGTATCGATACACACGTCCGGTGTGAAAACCTCGCGTAGCCCGTCCCAATCTTTCGTGTCCATCAGGCGGAAGTAGCGGGCTTTCAACTGATGAATTTGGTCAAGGTCAGATTGTGTGCTCATGACCAAAGTGTTCCGTTGTCGACGACGAGCGATGCGCCGGTTGTTGTGCTCGCCGCGTCGGAAGCGAGATGAGCGAGCGCTTCGGCGATCTTGATTGGAGCCATCATTCCCGGGAGTACACCCATCATCTTTGGGAAATGGGAGAAGTCGATGTCACCTTTGACGTTGGACAGCGCGTTGGTGCTCATGGCGGTATCGACACCGCCAGGACAGACGAGGTTCACCCGAATGCCGTCGACGGCAAGTTCAACGGCGAGTGCCTTCATGAACATGATGAGGCCTGCCTTTGAGGCGCAGTATGAGGAGTTGTAGGGCTGGCCCTGGAGACCGGAAATTGATCCGACAGTGACAATATTTCCCTTTGAAGCTCGCAAATGGGGGAGAGCTGCCTGAGTGACGAGCATGGGACCAGTCAGATTCACCGCGAGGTGACGGTTCCAGAGGTCGAGGGTGATGTCATCGATTTTGGAGAACCAGTTGACGCCCGCAACGTTGGCAAGGATATCTAGGCCGCCGAGTTCCTCGATAGCGGCCTTCATGGCTGCGGTCACCGAAGATGGATCAGACACATCGCAATGTCCGATCCCGGGAGCCTCGGCAATGTCGACGCCAACGACGTTTGCACCCTCTTCGCGGAAGAGTTGGACGGTGGCCTCGCCGATTCCGGCGGCTGCACCAGTAACAAAGACTCGTTTCCCTGTAAATCGCATGGGCGGACTCTAGTGTCGGGGGAATACAGATGTGAGGGGCCGAAAATTCCGACTCGGGAGCTACTCACCAGCATGGGGGAATGAAATGAATTTTACACCGACACCAGATCAGCTGCTGCCAGAACTCACACTGCGCCAAGAGTTTGTTCTGCTCGCCCGAGCGCTCTGGCGCGAGGGATACGCCGATCATCTCGCCGGCCACATCACCGTGAACATGGGCGACGGAACGTTGCTCTGTAATCCGTGGTTTATTACGTGGGACGAATTGCGTCCTTCGCAGTTGATTCGGATTGATCTCGAAGGGAACGTGATTGAGGGGGACTGGCCAGCGCCTCTCGGTATTCCCTTACATCTTGAACTCCATAAACTCCGGGAAGATGTTGGCGTCGCTATGCATAGCCATCCACTGTACGGAACCGTGTGGGCCGATATGGGGGAGGTTCCACCGGTCTATGACCAAAGCTCGGGTCTCGGCGGCGGCGGAGAACTGATCTTGATCGATGAGTACGGCGGCGGTGTGGACAATTCGTCGGCCGCTCGTGATGCTGTGGTCGCAATGGGCGATGCCAACCTTGCGCTCCTTGGCGGGCATGGAGTTTTCGTACTTGGCTCAACAATTCGCGCCGTTCATCAACGGGCTGTTGCATTAGAGCAGCGCTGCCAACGGGCATGGCATATCCGTGCAGCAGGCGGACGTAAGGAATCGGTAGTTCCTGATTGGTGGCTTGAACGAGGTCGCACCAACGATGGGAACGGGTTCATCGGATTCTGGGAAGCAATGGCGCGAATGGAATTGCGTGCAGACCCTTCACTCCTTGACGAGCGCTGAGTTCACTTGGTGACAGAGCAACGTTCGTATTGTCGAATCTGTGCCGCTGCCTGCGGAATAGTCGTCACGGTAGAGGGTGACTCGGTGCTGAAGGTCCGTGGCGACATTGATCACCCGATCTCACACGGATATACCTGCGAAAAAGGACGTGCCCTTCCACAATGGCATCACGGTTCTACTCGCCTAAATGCTCCTCGAGTGCGGGGAGTAAAGGTCGAATGGGAGGAAGCACTCGACGATCTCGCAGGAATTCTTTCGGTTGTCTCGTCAACCGATGGCGCTGACGCGATTGCGCTCTACCTCGCAACGGGGTTGGCCTACGACTCTGCAGGCCAGGTCTCCTGTGGGATGTGGATGGGAGCGGTCGGAAGCACGTCGTTTTACACCGCAGCGACTGTTGATAATGCGCCGGTTCTGGTGGCGGCTGAACAAATCGCCGGTCATCCAATGCTGAACCCGGTATGGGAACCGCAACACTCACGGCTTCTTCTACTCGTTGCTACAAATCCTGTGGTTTCGCATGGATATGGAACCACACTGGCCGACCCAGTGCGGAGGCTGCGCGAGAACCAAGCCGCAGGCGGCAGGATATGGACTATCGATCCTCGCCGCACTGAATCGGCGGCACTGTCTGACGAACATCTTTCTGTACGTCCCGGCTCGGACACCATCTTGTTCGCTGCGCTGGTTCGAGAACTGCTTGATGATGCGCAATGCAGGGCAGCGCTCGAACGCACGTGTCGCGATGACGAGGTGAAGCGCCTTGAACAAGCAGTTCTGCCTTTCGATCTTGACGCAGCTGCTTTAGCTACTGGGTGCGAGCGTTCGAATCTCCTCCGACTTGTTGCTGACCTTCGCGAACGGCACGGGAAAGTCGCGATTTTCTGTGGGACCGGTTCAACGATGTCACTCGATGGCGTCCTCGTTGAATGGCTTCGATGGGTTTTGCTTGTGATGACCGATTCCCTCGATGCGATTGGGGGAATGCGTTTCAACCGCGGCGTTGTCAATCGGCTATCGCCGATTCGCCCGGGAGCGCCTTCACCTGATGGTCCGAAATCACGACCCGAACTTGGTCGCGTTGCCGGCCAGATGCCCGTGGCGGCACTCGTTGATGAAATCGAGGCAGGTCGACTGAAGGTGTTGGTGATCACGGGTGGGAATCCGTTATCAGCCTTCCCGGAACCCGATCGCTTCCGTCAGGCCATAGCGCTGCTCGATGCCTTGGTTGTTATCGATGTTGCCGCGAGCGAGTTATGTGACTTGGCAACGCACGTCTTCCCCGCAACTGGTCAACTCGAGCGCGCCGACCTTGCACTGGCTGAGCAGGTGGCATTTCGCTCGGGCATGCAATACACCGCTGCAGTTGTCGAACCAGTGGCGCAGCGTCGGCCGGTCTGGTGGACCCTCGGGTCGTTGGCCGCTCGTTTGGAACGGCCCATGTTTGGTGGTGCGCCGCTAGATGCGCTCTCTGACGAGACAATCTTGCGAGGGCTTCTTAGCCACGGACCATTCCCGCCTGACGAAATCATCAAGGCTGGTCCTCATGGTGTGAATCTCGAACCCGAGTACGGGTGGGTACGCGAGCGCATGACCCCTGACGGTTGTTGGTCGATCGCCCCGGTGGTGTTCTGTGAACGTCTTGCGCAGCATCGAGGCCCCGAACTCGGCCTGGTGCTGGTGCCTCGACGTGAATCGGCATGGAGCAATTCCGTGCGTTTCGCCGGTTTGGGTGACGAGTCGGTGATCCTGATCCACCCCGAAGAGGCACAAGTGAGGCAGCTCGTTACGGGTGACTGGGTAGCGGTGACGAGCGCTTTTGGATCGCTGGTAGCAACCGTTGCGGTCGACGGTGCTATTCGGCCTGGGGCGTTGTCGGTCACCCATGGCCACCCCGGATCTCTCACGGGAACGTTGACGAGTTCTCTAGAGGGCGTCGACCCACTTACCGCTATGCCGCGTGCATCCGGGTTGCCGGTGCGTATCGAGAAACTCGGGCTGTAGCTCATGTAATCGGCTACAAAGGTGGGACAACGGCGCAGGAGGGGACATGACTGTCATCGATCAAAGAGTTACATGGGCCAAGGTTGAGGAGCGTCTCGCTACCGAAACCGATCCCGTGCTTCGTCGCAACCTCGAGATGCTCTTGCAACACCAATTGGCTGAAGCATCCCTCGATATGGAAAAGCTCATGACCACCGTTTCTGAGCATGCGCACTATCACATGCATTCAATTCCGAACGGCGCTGGTGATGTCGTTGGGAAGTCGGCGGTGCAGAAGTTCTATGAAGATTTCGCAGCCTCAGGTGCCGAGAAACTCCAACTCGAAACCGAGTGGTTGGTGGTGGATCGGCACTGCATTGTGACCGAGGGTCTTATGCGGATGGCCTATCCCGGTACAACACTTGCTGCACGTGGTTTCGTAATCGATGATCCTTCAGCGTTCTATCTCTACGAAGCGCGTATGTGCGTTCTGTGGCCCATTGGACCGGACGGCCTCTTCACTGGAGAAGATACGTACACAGCATCCGATGGCTTCGTGGGCATTGAACACCGAAAATTGTCATCAAAAGATGTCGCGACGTTCTAGGACCCCGTGACTTTGCCGAACAGGTTCATTGTTGGCCGACGTCCCACAAAAGCAGAACTGGCCACGTTCCAAGGATCGACCGTTGATGATCTCTTGCCGGCGCGACTGAATCTGCTCTTTGTCGGAATTAATCCAGGGTTGTGGACTGCCGCAGTCAATGCACATTTTGCACGACCGGGTAACCGATTTTGGCCGGCGTTGCATCGCTCGGGGATTACCTCCGTTGACGTGGATGCGTCATGCGGACTTCCTGATCAGACACGATCGGAATTTGAATCCAAGGGAATCGGTATCTCGAATATCTGCCCGATTGCTACGGCGAGAGCAGATGAATTATCGAAACAACAACTTCGCGAAGGCGGAGAATTACTTCGGGCACTAGTTGGCGAGCGTAGGCCAAACGTCGTTGCGGTCCTCGGCGTGACCGCCTATCGGCAAGCATTCGGTAACGCGAGGGTTGCTGTGGGTCCTTCCGCTGACGGCTTTGAGGGCGCTGAACTCTGGATCCTTCCGAATCCAAGTGGGCTTAATGCCCATGAAACCGTTGAGTCGCTGGCTGAGTGGTACGGCCGCGCCGCTCAAGCGGCCGGCATCTCCCTTATTCGCTGAACGTCAATCCATGCCGGGCAAACGACCGCCGGCGGCGATCCATTCGCCAAAGACTCGCTCGCCTTCTGACGGGTTGTAGACGTCTTCTTGATACGAGAACTGTCCATCACCTGCGTATTCAAGAATTGTGATGCAACTGAATCGGAATGGCTCTCCGCCGGTGGGGTGAGGGAGCACCTGCCACGGGTAGTAAACAACGCGATTTCCGTCGATAACCACCCATTCAATAGGGAACTCCATTGTGGACGGAGCTTGTGCCATGACATCGACAATGGCCTTGCGTATTTCTTCTCGCCCGTTGAAAGTGCCGAGATGATGTTCGACCCAGAGGCCGTCGACGGTGTGCAGATCAGCCCAGGCGTTCCAATCGCCGCTGTCGCCGACTGCAACAAAGTTGTCGTACGCGGCGCGTACTTCGTCAGGATGAAAGTCCATTGTGGTTCTCCGTGATTAGTGAGATGGGGTGAATCTGACAGGCATTGACTCGGGCCCGCTAATGAAATTCGAAGCGCGAAATTCAAGACGATCGTTCGTTGCCAAAGAAATATCGGGCAGACGTCGCAGCAACTCTTCGAACATGATCTTGAGTTCGAGACGGGCGAGTGATGCGCCGAGGCAGAAGTGGGGTCCAAAACCAAAGGCAAGGTGCGGGTTGGGATTCCTTCGAACGTCGAGTTGGTCGGGTTTGTCGAACACCCTCTTGTCGCGATTTGCTGATGGGTAGAACAACATCACCTGATCGCCTTCACGTAGCGATTGACCGCGCAGTTCAACGGGCACAGTGACGGTGCGGGCCATGTTCTTGATGGGCGACACCCATCGGAGCAGTTCTTCGACCCCGGTCTCAATGAGTTCGGGCGTTTTCGCAAGAATGTCACGCTGATCGGGAAACTCCAGCAACGCGAGCATCCCGCAGGTGATGACATGACGGCTGGTTTCATCCCCACCGATGAGGATGAGGAGAGTCTCACTAACGATTGACTCGTCGTCGAGGCGATTGCCATCGATCTCCGCGTTGACAAGAGTGCTGATGAGGTCATCTTGAGGCGCACGTGACCGGCGATCGGCGATGACTTGCAACTGATATTCGCGAAACTGAATGCCAGCATCCATCGCGGCCAGTTGCACCTCGGTAGTGGGAGTTCCTGTGGTGCCGCGGATCATGTCATCGGACCAGCGCAGGAGATCGTCGTAGGCGTCGGGTTCGAAACCGAGCATGTCGGCAATGAGGAGCAAGGGGAGTGGCGCGGCGATATCCCAAACGAAATCGCACTCGCCTTTGGCTTCGACCTTGTCGATGAGGTTGGTGCAAATTGTGCGGATTGTCTCGGCGTGACCCTGGACCTTCTTCGGCGTGAATCCGCGATTCACCAGCGACCGACGTCGTTGGTGCTCTGGATTATCCATTGAGATCATCATTGGGAGGGGTTGACCATGCGGTCGCGGTGATCGTGATGACGAAAACGTCTTCGCGTCTTTCTCGATGGCGAGCACATCGTCGTAGCGGGTGATTCCCCAAACCTGATTGGGTTCATCCCAGTACACAGGGGCGTTCTCGCGCATCCATTCCCACTGCTCGTAGGGCTGTCGGGCGTACCACTCCCCGTCGAGCAGGTCGATGTCATCCCTCGTGTCGTGTTTCATGTCTCCCCCCGGAGCGGCTGCGCTGGAGCGCTTCCGTGTTCGGACGCTACCGGCTCTGGGGGGAACGACGCGTTGTTATGCCGGTTCTTCGATTCGGCCGTCGGGATGGCGAGCAAATCGAGATCGATCGAGAGGGTGTACTGGTCCGTCGACGGCCCAGGGCCAACCGCCAGACCCAGTGCGTTGATAGTCAAGGAAGGTCTGACGAAGGCCGACTTCATCGGTCATGACGAAAGCGTACGGGATCGCACGCGTGATCAGTCAGCGTTCGAAACGCTCGAAGCGCTCACGACGGGGGACAACCTTGCGCCCCTTGATGGTGGTTTTCTTCATTGCTTTTATGATGTCGTCGGCCGACTTCTCGGGCACTTCAACAAGCGAGAACTTGTCACCGATCTCGATCGATCCGATTTGTTTGCCGGCAAGACCAGTTTCGCCGGTGATTGCTCCAACAAGATCTCCGGGACGAATCTGAGAAGATCGACCGATCGGGAAATACAGGCGAGTCGAATCGACGCCGATAGAGCGGTCTTTCCCCTTCTTTCCCTTCTTTTCGTAGTCTCCGCGTTCTCCGCGTTCGGATCGACCAGATCGACCGTCGCGATCGGGACGGTCATTCTTGCGGTCCTTCGAACGACGGATCTCGACCTCTGGAATTTCGACTTCGTCTTCTTTGCCGGTGGTGCTCTCGTGTGTGAGTTTCACCGCTGCGAGAGCAACATCGAAGAGATCGAACTCATCGGTGAGTGATTCGACAATCGATCGATAACGATCGAGATCGTCGTCAAGCAATGTTTCGCGCAACGTTCCGAGAGTGAGTTCCATACGCCGATTGCGGAGATCGGAGATCGTTGGGACTTTCTCAATCGCGATCTTGTCGCCAGTGACACGTTGAATGTTCTCGAGCAAACGATGTTCGCGAGGTTCGGCGAGGGTAATAGCGACGCCTTCGCGTCCGGCTCTTCCGACACGACCGATTCGATGGACATAGGACTCAGGAGCGGAGGGCACGTCGTAATTGACCACATGGGTGAGATGGTCGATGTCGAGGCCACGAGCGGCGACGTCTGTAGCGATGAGGAGGTCAGCGTTGCCACTCCGAACCCGAGCCATAACCCGGTCGCGTCCTTCTTGGTTCATGCCTCCGTGGAGTGCTTCGGCGCGGTAACCGCGTCCGTTGAGGGTTTCTGTGAGTTGATCAACTTCGTGACGAGTTCGGCAGAACACGATCGCTGCGGTGGGGGACTCGACGTCAAGAATGCGTCCGAGTGCGGCGGACTTATGGGAGCGGGGCACGATAAATGCGAGTTGTCGTACCAGCGGAGCATCGCCTTTTGCGACAACGGGCGCTTCGATGCGAATTGTCGTGGGGTTCGTCAGATGACGACGAGCAAG
>JAEMTX010000023.1:10706-16252 GCA_016462055.1 Acidimicrobiia bacterium
ACTGTCTGTCGAGTTTCTGGAAGCGCGCCAAGGATCGCGTCGAGATCTTCGGCGAAACCCATGTCGAGCATTTCGTCGGCTTCATCGAGAACAACCATCTCGATGTCCTTGAGTGGAATAGTTCCGCGTTTGATGTGATCGACTGCTCGACCGGGTGTTGCAACAACAACGTCGACGCCGCGGCCGAGAGCTTGAAGCTGCCGGCCGATTGGTTGTCCTCCGTAGATGGGGAGGACTCGAGCACCAAGCGCTCGGCCGTATTTGTGAACAGCTTCGGACACCTGCATGGCGAGTTCGCGGGTGGGCACAAGGATGAGACCCGTTGGGTTCTTCGAGCGATTGTCCGGGTCGAGGGTCTGAAGCATGGGCAACGCAAATGCTGCGGTTTTGCCAGTGCCTGTGGCGGCCTGGCCCAAAAGGTCCTGCCCAGCGATGAGCGGGGGGATCGACTCGCGCTGGATGGGGGTGGGTTCTTCGTACCCAAGACTGGCGAGGGCTTCGACTAATTCAGGCCGAAGAGCCAGATCGGCGAAGGTTGTGTTGTCGGTCGGTTGGTCCATGAGATGCGCTCCTCGACCGCTATGGCCGGCCTCCACGCTCCCACGCGGGGGCGAATAGAACGAATCGACGCCCCTCGGGCTGGTTTGCGAGGCATGTTCTTGCCACGAAGGCGCTCCCGAGGCTGCCCCCGCATGGAATGATCATCAGATGGAACTGCGACCTTTTGCCACACTGACCCTTGCCGTTGCCTCAGATGGCCTCTACATGCTTGGTGCAACGCCTGCGGGTACCCGAATCGTCCAAGAGATAAGTGAGGCCCGGATCGAGGGTCCACGGCTGAATGCAAGCCTTGTCGGGAGCGCCGCTGCCGACTGGCTTGCCATTGACGCTCAAGGAGTCGGAACCTTCGACATCCGCATGACTCTCATGACCGATGATGGTGTTCCGGTCTACCTGGCGTACAAGGGTCGAGCCGATTGGTCGGCCGGAATGGGCAAGACCCCGGTTTATGTCGGTATGGAGTTCGAAGCCGGCGACGAGCGCTACCGCTGGCTCAACGCGCTTCACTTGTTCGGGCGCGGCCAAGTCGGCGAAGGCGGCAAGCTCGTCTACGAAATCTACGAGCCAATCTGAGCCGCTGGGCGACAGGGTGATTGCGACCCGGTGCAGAGTGAAAGAGTCGTGGTCATGTTCAAGAACCGCATAACCGATCTTTTGGGTATCGAGATCCCAATCGTGCAGGCGCCGATGGGGTATATCGCCAGAGCGCAGTTGGCGTCGGCGGTTTCAAATGCTGGTGCTATGGGAATCATCGAGACGTCCTCTGGGGATCTCGCTGCCATTCGTGAAGAGATCACAAAAATGGCCGATCTCACCGACCGACCATTTGGAGTGAATATCGCGCAGGCATTCGTGCGCGATCCATCAATCGTCGAATTCGTCGTTGAGCAAGGCGTGCGTTTTGTCATCACATCAGCAGGCGATCCGCGCACATACACAACACAGTTGAAAGACGCGGGACTCACAGTGTTCCATGTCATCCCCACACTTCGGGCTGCGCAGAAAGCGGTTGATGCCGGCGTGGACGGACTGGTTGTCGAAGGGTCAGAAGGCGGTGGATTCAAAAATCCCAGCGACGTCTCGACAATGGTTCTTCTGCCGTTGGTCGCTTCGAAGGTCGATGTTCCGATTGTCGCCGCCGGAGGCTTTGTTGACGGTCGAACGATGGCCGCTGCGTTTGCTCTAGGCGCTGAAGCGGTTCAGATGGGCACAAGGATGGTGGCGACTGTTGAATCGCCGATCCATGAGAATTGGAAGCAAGCGATTGTTGCTGCTCGTGAAACAGACACGGTTCTACTCAACCGACATGCGGCACCATCATTGCGAGTGCTCCGAACCGAAAGAAGCAACGCGCTTGAATTCGATGTCACGAGCAATGCCATGGAGCACATGGCTCGCCATCAGGAGTTATATTTCGGAGGCGATATGGACTCAGCGCTCGCTCTGAGCGGCGCGGTGGCTGGGCGAATCAACTCGGTCGAGCCAGTAGCGAAAGTTATTGGGGACTGTGCTCGTGACTGTCTCGAGAGACTTTCTGCGCTTCACGATCAATACTTGAAGTGAATCAATCAATTGGAAGACGCGACATGAGGTCAATCTTCCGTTCTTCGAACTCGTCAAAGTCGATGATTTTGTCATCGAGTTGTTTGTGGATGAGTTCGATTTGGGCGAGCAGCTCCGCAGCGGACAACTCGCCTTCAGTGCTGAGTTCGACGAGGATTTCTTCACCGTCTTCGCCAATTCGAGTTTCGCCGGTTTGACGGCGTTCCCGCTTCAGGGCTTGTTTTGCCTTCTTGTTACGGTCACGTTGAAGTTTTTCGAAACTTGTTCTTTGGGCACCCATTTGGGGCCTCCTTTGTCGACGTAGTGCCGCCGAACTGGTTGTTGCATTCTGGAGCGTCGCGCCGAGTCTGAGCAGACGGCATCGACAAATTCATGGTCGGGCTTCGCTGAGGCCGTGATTGACGTTACCGGCCCGCAGGGCTGGGACCGTGCATCCCGGCAGGGTTCTACGCCACATGCCTTGAATTAGTCGGGCAATTGATGGCTAGGGTGCCCTAATCCGCAGCGTTTCAAGGGGGAACTGTGTCTTTTGTTGTCATCGAAAAGCCAAATCCGAGTGTCACTGTCATCACGTTGAATCGCCCAGAGCGTATGAATGCAATGGCCTTTGATGTGATGCTGCCCTTGAAGGAAACGCTCGAGGAGGTGGCTCACGACAACGACACCAGAGCCGTCATCATCACTGGTGCCGGAGAGGGATTCTGCTCCGGAGCCGATCAAAAAGTGTCGGGAACCATCCCGCATATCGAAGGACTGACGACAACGGTTATTGCACAACGTGCAGGTAAGATGCTTGACGACATCATCTTGGGTATCCAAGACATGCCCCAGCCTGTGATTGCCGCTATCAACGGCGCCGCTATTGGCGGGGGTCTCTGCCTGGCAGCCGCTTGCGATATTCGCGTTGCTTCACACGAGGCGTATTTCCGCGCTGCCGGAATCAACAACGGACTCACCGCTACCGAGCTTGGTCTTAGTTTCATTCTGCCGAGAATTATTGGAGCGGGTCGTTCGAGCGAACTTATGTTGACCGGTCGCGACATGGGTGTAGAGGAAGCTGAGCGAGCTGGTCTTGTGTCCCGAGTGGTTGCCCGATCGGAGCTTCTCAACACGGCAATCGAAATCGCTGACCAGATTGCGGGTCTTAGTCGAGTGGGAATTGAACTCACGAAGAAGATGATTCTTGGTGGCCTCGAATCGACCAGTTTCCGCTCGCATATGCGCAATGAAATGACCGCGCAGCTTTACGTGCGTCTCACCACAAAAAACTGGGATGAATCAGTCGCTGCCCGGGCTGAAGGCCGGAAGCCAGTCTTCAGAGACTGAGCCTTACGCCCCTTCGAGTAGCTCTCGAAGCCAGGCGGGCATGCGAGTGGCACGACCTTCAGGGTCGAGAACTCCGTGGACAGTTGTGCCCAGAGCACTGATCTGATCCTGGACGCGAAGCAAGTAGTCCATCTGAAAGGTCGCACCTTTCAGCTTCGACACCCGTGTGTGCACAGTGACGAGATCATCGAACCGGGCCGATACTCGGTAGTTCATAAAGAGTTCTAAAACCGCAAGGTCTACGCCCTGAGCGCGTATCTCTGGGTACGGAGTTCCAAGAGAGCGCAGAAACTCAACCCGAGCGACTTCGAGCCATGCAATGTACGACGAGTGATGAGCGACGCCCATGGCATCGGTTTCGGCAAAGCGGACACGAACGTCATGCGAAAACGCATATGAAATCGCGTCGGTCGGAATATCGAGTGAGACCCTCAAGAGGGCTGCTTAGTTTCGAGGAACATCGATCCAAGGAAGTTCTTTGTCGACACGAGGTTCTCCAGGAAGTCCGAGCACTCGCTCGCCGAGAATATTTCGCTGAATTTCCGATGTTCCGCCTTCGATGGAGTTGGCGCGTGATCGTAGGAACATTTTGCGGGACGTACCAGGAGGACCAGTGAGTCCGATGTTGTCGGACCTGACCATTGTGTAGTCGTAATCGATGAGAGCCTTTGCTCCCAGTAATTCAACGCAGAACTCGTAGATGTCTTTGTTGACTTCAGCGAATTGCAGCTTGGCGATCGAACCCTCTGGTCCAGGGTTTCCAATGCGCCGGTTCTGTGAGGCGCGAATATTTGTGAGTCGTAAAACCTCTGCTGAAATCCACAGTTGCATGAGTCGATCTCGAGTGACTGCTGTGTGCGCCGATGGGTCGTCGTTCCAAAGACGAACGGCTTCGGCAATCGCCCCCGAGCCGCGCTGGGGGACTCCGCCACCGCCACCGCCGATTGTCGTTCTCTCGTTTGCGAGCGTGGTCATCGAGACTCGCCAGCCTTCGCCGACATCACCGATGCGGTCGGAATCAGGGACTCGTACTTCTGTGAGGTACACCTCGTTAAATTCCGCTTCTCCTGTCATCTGACGAAGCGGACGGACCTCAACGCCGGGGGCGTGCATATCGAGCGCAAAGTAGGTGAGTCCTTTGTGCTTTGGCGTGTTGGGGTCAGTGCGGGCGACGAGCATGCCGCGGTTGGCGATGTGGGCCAGGGTGTTCCAGACCTTCTGACCTGTGATGACCCACTCGTCGCCGTCCCTGACAGCGCGGCATCCGAGTCCGGCGAGATCGGAACCAGCGCCTGGCTCTGAGAACAACTGACACCAAGCGTCTTCACCGGTGAAGGTACGCCGCAGAATGGTGGCGCACTGTTCGTCAGTTCCATGAGTGGCGATTGTCGGTCCTGCCATGGTGACGCCAAAAAAGAATCGAGTCTCGATCGAAGCGGCTCCGGCTTCTCGGAGCCGCCGGTCGATCTCTCTTTGGGCGGTGGGGGCGAGGCCTAGTCCACCTCGGCCGATAGGGAAATGAACCCATGCCAGCCCGAGGTCGTACTGGCGGCCCCTAAAGGTGACGTTATCGACAGTTCTCGGGTCGAGTTCTTCCAGGAGCGAAGTGAGGCGGTCTTCGACGAGGGTGCTGGCATCAGTCGTGCTCATGGCGCAGAGGTTACGCAGCGTGGGCGCTGCGCGCACAGGCATTGAGCGGGGTTAGTGGTTGGAAGCGAAGCGAGCAGCAACCGGTACTATCGCAACCAGAGAGCCGGGAGCGCCCGGCCAGAGTGAGGACGAGAGGTGGCCTGTGGCCGAAGTGAAGTTCGACGACATCGAAGCAATTAACGCGCTTGCCAGCGAAGAGTTTGGCGAGTGGGGTGATTCAATCGAAGTGACACAGCAGATGATCAATGACTTTGCCGAGCTCACTGGGGATCGTCAGTGGATCCACATTGATGTTGAGCGTTCACTCAAGGAGAGTCCATTTGGCGGACCCGTCGCTCACGGATTTCTTACTCTCAGTTTGATGCCCAAACTGGCGACGTTTCCCGTCAAGCTCATCGGTAATGGCAGCGCGGTGAATTACGGCGCCGAGGGACTCCGGTTTTTGT
>JAEMTX010000024.1:0-2422 GCA_016462055.1 Acidimicrobiia bacterium
CGAGGGGTTCCGGGTCATTCGCCGCAATCCCGCACTTCTTGGCGCAATTTCACTTGACCTCTTCGCGGTGCTGTTCGGCGGCGCAGTGGCGCTGCTACCGGCAATCGCTGAAAACCGATTGAACGTTGGTGCTGTGGGACTGGGTTGGCTGCGCGCCGCCGGTGGTATCGGCGCAGCAGTTGTCACAATTCTGTTGAGCATCAAGCCGATTCGGCGACGTACTGGGCCGGTGATGTTCATCTCTGTCGCCCTTTTCGGCGTGTTCACCATCACGCTTGGCCTCACCCATAGTTTCGCGATCGCGTTTCTGAGCGTCATGCTGTTAAGCGCCGCTGATTCGGTAAGCGTTTACATCCGTAGCACATTGGTTCCGCTCGTAACCCCATCTTCGGCTCGTGGCCGGGTGATGGCGGTCGAAGGCGTGTTCATTGGAGCTTCGAACGAACTCGGCGCGTTTGAATCCGGCGTTGCTGGTCAGTTGCTCGGAACCGGTCGGGCCGTGGTCCTAGGCGGCGTTGCCACAATCGGTGTCGTCATCGCCTGGATCGTTTTGTTCCCGGTCTTGTGGCGGTACGACCGATTCCCCGATCACCCACCGGACTAACGCACGAATCAGTTTGGTTTGATTGCCGACCAAACGCTGCGAGCGCCGTCGCCTTCAACCTTGCCTTCTTGCGCCAGCTTTCGCAGATGTGCATGCACCGAACGTTTCGCCATCGGAATGAGAATCGGGTCAAGGTCGACATAGGCAGCCTCGACGAGCTGCCCAATTCGTGCGCTCCCCATATCGATCATCAGGTCGTGCAATTGCGCTTCTCGTTCAAGCCGATGTGCGACGTACCAATCGATCACCGCATTTGGATCGGTAATGACGTGCCCGTGAGCCGGCGCAATCGCTAGCGGTGTCAGCGCCCGCACCTTGGCCAATGACTCGAGATAGGCACCCATATCGCCATCGGGTGGCGTAATCACCACTGTTGAGCCCTGCATGATGTGATCGCCGGAGAACAACAGACGTTCGCCTTTAAGGAAGAAACACAGATGATTGCCGGCATGACCCGGCGTGTGCACTGCGGTGAGTTCGAATTCGTCAGTGATGAGTTGATCGGTGTCGCGCATGCGCCGATCGGTTTTCAGACCGTTGCGGTTGCTCCACGCAATGACTTCAGCACCGGTCGCCGCTTTGAGTGCGGGAACGCCCGGTGAATGATCTGGATGTGTATGCGTGCAAAGAATCCATCGGATCGGACCCTTCGCCGCTTTCACAATCGCCGCGGTGTGGACCTCGTCCTCCGGACCGGGATCGATCACAGCAATCTCGTTCTGACCAATCAAATATGTGTTTGTGCCTGCTCCGGTCATATGGGACGGATTCGCTGCTGTGACACGTTGAACGAGTGGCGAAATTGTTTGCGGCACGTCATGAATCAACGGCGGTTCGGGGGAGAAGGTGTCAGTCATTCACTGGCCCAAGTTCGATCGACGCGTTAGGTGGCGAATGCGCAGGCGTGACATCGCCCACCCATTCCACCTCAACAACATCACGGCGACCACGAGCGAAACCGACCACTGACACCACACGGGTCCACCGACGCACAAGGCGACGACCAACTGGTCGTCGGAGTGGCCCGATAAGCAACAGAAGACCAACCGTGCCCGAGATGAATCCGGGCACAATGCACAACACGCCGGCGATCGCCAACACTGCTCCGTCGAGCATTTCGTCGCCTGGGAGTTCGCCGCGATTGGCCGCAAGTCGTGTTCGGCGCATCACGCCGATCCCTTCGCGTTTTACGAGCCACGCACCGAACGCGCTCATGGCGATGAGCAGCGCAATCGTCGGGAAGATGCCGATCGCGTCGGCCACGAAGATGACGACACCCAGCTCGATGAGCGGGAAGACAACAAACACGAGGAACAGAGTCAGCGCCACAACGTCAGCGTATCGGTGAGGCTCTCGGGAAGGCCGTCGTGTTGTGGACACTTGGCCGCAAAAATGCCCCAGCGCCGGGTCGGAAGAACCGAACCCGACGCTGGGTCTGCAGCGAACATTGGTCCCCCCGAACCAATGTCGCAGGTCTTTCAGACGGCGTGCTGTGTCAGCAGGGCCTTTCGTTCAAGTTCATTGAGTCCACCCCAGATGCCGTGCGGTTCACGGATCGACAGGGCGTAATCAAGACAATCTGGTTGCACCGAGCACTCGGTGCAGATCTCTTTGGCTCGGTTCTCGCGCTGAAGTTTGTCTTCCTTGCGCTCAAATTGTGAGGGCGGGAAGAACACCACGGCTTGTGGTCCCCGACATTCCGCCTCCATCTGCCAATCGACGTCAATACGTTGAATGCTCATTGCAGAACTGCCTCCCTACTCCGGATGGCGAACGTACAACCGGGCTCGCCTCCATTGCAAGAAAAAATGCGACGAA
>JAEMTX010000024.1:2432-5500 GCA_016462055.1 Acidimicrobiia bacterium
GTCACATCCTGCTCAATGAGACGGGAAGGCTGTCAGTCAGCAGCCTGATCATCCTCTGACGTCACAGCCGTTTCGGCGGGAGATTCGTTCTGCCCCTTGGGATCGGAGCCTCCGGAGCGATCGCGATAGTCCTTGGCCCCACCCGTTTCGGGCTCGACCTCAAGCACCAAGCCATCGATGCTCACCACCCGGACTCGATCGAGTTCCTCGATGGGAGTGGAGCGATTGGTCGATGCCCGCCAAAGGGCCTCTCGGATCTGGACAACGCCGTCGGGGTTAATCCCGGTGACGGCCCGACCCATTTCACCGATCATCCATTCAC
Organism: Acidimicrobiia bacterium; assembly: GCA_016462055.1. Taxonomy (GTDB): domain Bacteria; phylum Actinomycetota; class Acidimicrobiia; order Acidimicrobiales; family Acidimicrobilacustridaceae; genus Acidimicrobilacustris. The sequence continues at coordinate 2,755 of JAEMTX010000024.1, forward strand.
GCCCGATCGTTGGCGTGGAAAACCGCGTGCGCACCATCGATGGCATCCCGGCAAGAAAGGTCAGTGCCATACCCAGGACCGCGACAAGCAACGTGATCCACGACATCGATATGCCGTCGAACACGGTGAATGAAAACACCACGAACAACACAATGCCGATACCGGTCCACACTCTTGGCACACCGGTTTGCACATCAATCGCGAATGCAAATATCGAAAGGCCGAGCAAAACAAACGCCCACCAATGCGTCGGCAACACCCACATTCCATATCCAGAAAGAATAAAAGCTCCTGCGCCGACGACACCCGCAACTCCAACTCCAGCGGTAAAGAGTTCGAAGATGATGAGCGCAAGACCAACAGTGATTAGCAGATACGCCACTGCGGGACTGGCGACCGTATGCATGAGATTCGACACCAGCGAGAGTTGACCGAAGCGAACTTGCGTCAACGGCTCTCGGCGCGTTTCGCCATTGTCAGCAGTGACTTCACGAGTCGCCACTCCCGGCAGATTCACAAGGAAATCACCGATTGTTGGTGCAGCCACCGTTGTGACCCCAAGGTCAGCAGCTTCTTGCGCATTCACGGTCTTGTCCGTGATGGGAGCGAGTCGTTTGGAATCAAGACCGGAAACGACCGGTTGGCCAGCATCACCAAGTCGTGAACCCGGAGCCATACCGACCTGATCAGCAGCACCAACGAGTTGCGCAGGCAAACCAGTGAGATGCGAACCCGAGGGACCAACCCACACATCAATCGGAACTGGTGAAGCAAGCATCGCGTTCAACAACGCTTCAAACGTCGCGTCATCGACGACGACACCGTTCGAATCGGTTTGAAGAACGAGTGCGAGTGCTCCTTCGCTATTTGCGTCATCGATCGAAGAACGAATGAAATCCACCATCACCGGATCAAGAAGACCGCTGACCTTCACAACCGCGACAAAACCATCGGGGCTGCCTTCATTGATGATTGTTGTTGACGTTTCGGCCGATACCGGGCTCGTCATCGCACTCATGACAAACCCGATGACACCAATCATCAGCGCCACGACAGCAGTGATGGCAGCAGCGGTGGGTAGTCTGCGCATGTCGAGCCTCCGAGGGGAAAATGGACCCTGCACGATTATTCGCAGCATCACGGGTCCTCATCGTGGCCGGGAAGGGAGGCGTGGGCAAAAGCACCATGTCCGCGGCCCTGGCCCGGACCGCCGCCCGAGCCGGTATTTCCACCCTTCTCATCCGTCTGACCCCGGGCGGGCCCATCAGCCGCCTCTTTGCCCAGCCCGAGCTCACGACCCTCGAACAGACCCTCCATCCCGGTGGTGGACCGGGCGGAGACGCTGATGTCCGAGGCCGTCTGGTGACCCCTGACAAGGCACTGGCGGAGTATCTCGCCGATCACGGTCTGGCCCGCATCACCCGGCGTTTGGCGTCCACTGGCGCTATCGACGTGGTCACTACTGCTGCCCCAGGTATTCGGGATCTCCTCGTTTTGGGTCGGGTTAAGGCGATGGAAACCATGAAGGCCGCCGACCTCATCGTCCTCGATGCTCCCGCCGCAGGCCACGCGGTGTCGTTCCTGCAATCACCAACTGGTCTGCGCCGCGCCGTGGGGGCAGGCCCCATCGCCACTCAGGCCGACGATGTGCTGGCGATGTTGGCCGACCCTCAGCGGTGCCGGATAATGCTCGTGACGTTGGCAGAGGAAACCCCGGTGAACGAAGTGATCGAAACCGCGTTCGCCCTCGAAGACGAAATCGGTGTCGCACTCGGGCCGCTGATTGTGAACGGCTTGGTCGATGTTCCCGAAGGGCTCGATGGAGACCTCGACGCTCTTCTCGCCGAGAACGCTCCGAAACTTTCGGCAAACGACGTTGCGGCGTTGCGCGATGCCGCCGCGTTCCGTTTGCGCTGGGCAGTACGTCAACGAGAACAGGTTGCGCGCCTTTCCGACAGTTTGCCCCTCGCCCAACTCACAACACCTCAACTCTTTACTTCGGCACCAGGACCGCAAGAACTCGAAACATTGGCTGATTCGCTCACGATTGGAATCAACAAACTCACCGAGGACGACGTATGAGCTCTCTTGCAACGCTTCTTCATGAACGTTCCGTCATCGTGTGCGTCGGAGCTGGTGGCGTCGGAAAAACCACAACCGCCGCAGCACTCGCTCTTGAAGCAGCAAACCGGGGCAGACGCGTTTGTGTTGTCACGATCGACCCGGCACGAAGGCTTTCCGATGCGATGGGTCTTGGCCCTGACGCTCCACTAGGCAACGAACCACAACGAGTTGATGTCGCAGTCAACGGCGAATTGTGGGCGGTCATGCTCGATACATCAACCACGTTCGATGCGCTCATACGCACCTACGCACTCAACGACGAACAAGCGCACTCCATTCTCACGAATGATTTCTTCCGGAATATCGCCGATTCAATGTCTGGCGCGCACGAATACATGGCGATGGAGAAGTTGTACGAACTTCACAACGACGATCGTTTCGATCTCGTGATCGTCGACACTCCCCCAACAAGCAACGCGATTGATTTCCTCGAAGCCCCCGATCGGATCACGGATTTCCTCGATCACCGCCTCTACAAAGTGCTCGTTGCCCCAAGCGGGGGTTTCGCTCGCGTCGTGAACTTCGCAGCGCAAAGTTTTCTTCGCGTCGTTGCTCGCATCGTCAGCGCGTCGGTCGTCGATGACGCCATCGAGTTTTTCGCTACGTTCGATGGAATGGAAGA